>NZ_JALPSX010000006.1:0-239959 GCF_023217995.1 Agromyces sp. C10
GCCAACCCCCAATCAGCCGAGTGTCACCAACCAGCTGACCGAGTACAGCTAGCAGGAGAGGCGGGGCCGGTCGAATCCGAGACGACCGGCCCCGCAGTCCGCCCTGCAGCCCCCCGACTCAGGCGGACACTTGGAGATCGCGACCGAACGTGAACGCACGGACGATCTGCATGATGCCGAGGATGATCAGCGAGATGCCGGTCACCCAGAAGAGGATGACGGCGCCCCACAGCGGCGAGAAGAGCAGCACGATGCCGGCGATGACGCTGAGCAGGCCGAAGAAGATCGACCAGCCCTTGGACGCCGAGTTGCCGGCCTGGGCGAGGGCGACCGCACTTCGACGATCCAGAGGATGCCGACGAGCACGCCGAGGAAGATCCCCAGCACCACGGCGCTCTCGCTGGGGCTCGTGAGCATGAGGATGCCGCCGATCACGAAGAGCACGCCGAGGATGATGTCGAGCGCCCTCGCGCCGCCGGAGAGACCCTTCGAGAAGATGCCGAGTCCGACGTAGGCGAGGCCGGCGATGAGGAAGTAGATCCCGATCAGGACCGTGAGCACGATCGCGGAGTTCTTCGGCCAGAACGTGATGAAGATCCCGGCGATCAACGCGAGGACGCCGGTGATGCCGAGGGCGACGCGGATGGTGCTGACGGCCGATCTCGTCAGGTCGGCGGAATCGAACGCGAATGCGGCGAAGCCGCTGCTGGACTGCGGGGACGACATGACGACGACTCCTTCCGGCACGCGCGGGGTTGCGTGCTCGCGCTCAGCGTATGCCCGCGGGTCCTTCGGAGCGCGGAGGAAACCGCGTGCTTCCCGGCGTGTCGCGGTCCTGTCGCCGGTGCTGGCCGATCCAGTCGTCGATGTCCTCCCACTCCTGGAGGAGCCAGTCGAACCGTTCCTCGCGGGCGGTCGGGATCTCGTTCCGCGGCACTCGCCAGAACCGCATGACGATGGTCTTGTCGGTCGGGAGCTCGCGCCAGACGTCCGTGATGGTCCGGATCCGTTCGAGTCCGGTGTGGGCCACGAAGTAGACGTCGGCATCGGGCGCGGCGTCGAGCGCGGCGAAGAAGCCGCCGGGTCGCGGGGCCATGACGTTCTGCAGGCGCGCAGCCCGGTCTGCGGCTGCGTGGAGCCCCGCGGCGCAGCCGCTCGATCGCACGGGTGCGCCGCCGTTCGGTGAAGTTCCCGCCCTCCGGGAAGATGACGAGCGCGTCGCGCGGCCCCATGTCGGTGGCGAGGTCGCGGATCCGGTCGAGGAGGAGGTGGTCGACGGGGCGGTGCGCATCCGGGGCCGGCTCCGGCGCCAGGAACCGGTTCGGCAGGCGGTTGAGGACGACGTCGATCGCCGGGTCCCACTGCATCGTGTCCTTCAGGACGATCCGCGGCGATCGTTCGAACCAGTCGAACACCGCGTGCACGAGGATGAACGAGTCGCCCGGGCCGGCGTGGCGGCTGGCGATGACCCTCGGCCCCCCGTCGTCGTCGTGGAATCCTGCCGGCACGCGCACGTCGATGTCCAGGCGGAGGACCCATCGTCCGTTCCAGAACAGGAACTCGAGCATTCGGGCCACGAAACGATAGTGCGCTCTCCGGAAGGTGGGTGAGTGGATCCGGAGCCCGAACCCGGACGCGACCCAGAGTGCGAACAGCCCGATCAGGGCCGCGGCATCCCACAGCAGGTAGAGGTTGCCCATCCACAGGAGCCGCGGCGTCCGCAACCTGGTCTCGAGGAGCAACGAGACGGCGACGGCGACCACGAGCCAGAGGGGCAGCAGCGCGGTGACCGCGATCGCGGCGACGACCACCGCCGGCGCCAGGACGAGGCGCCGGACCCATCTCGGCGGGACGCGCATGTCAGGAGGACGACCGGCGGGTCGCGTGGGGCGCCGCGGCCTCCGTGTCGAGGTGGTCGGACGCGGCCTGATGGGCCCGCTCCATCCGTCGGCGCACGGCGACGGGGGAGAGGTTGCGGGCGATGCGGTTGTCGCGTTCGCTCGCGGTGCCCGTGGGAAGCAGGTGCAGGCGCGTCGTGGGCGGCAGCGCCGCCCGGTCGCGCGCGAACCGATGGCGGCGCGAGATCTCGAAGGCGACGCGGGCGTTGTCGAACTGGTTCCCGGGCGCCGAGAGCGGGTGCTCGATCCGCCCCACCTGCATCACGTAGATGTCGGTGGCTCCCGCGGCCGCGGCTTCGCTGATCGGGATCGAGTTCACGATGCCGCCGTCGACGAAGTGCTCGTCGCCGATGCGCACGGCCGGGAACACCCCGGGCAGCGCCGCCGAGGCGAGGACCGCGGGCACGAGCGGCCCTTCGGCGAACCAGTGCTCGGCCGCCCGCTCGATGCTCGCCGCGCAGCACCGGAATCCGACCTCGAGGTCGGCGAACGTGCGGACGCGGGGGAGAGCGCCCTCGAGGAGCCGCACGAGCGGCCCGCGCGACATCACGTGCGCGCGGCCGGGCCGCACCCCGAGCCCGGTCGTGAGGACCCGGGCGTCCCTCGACGTCCAGGCGTGATCCAGTCGGTCGATGCACCGGTCGGGGTCGGCGGCGACGATCGCGCCGTTGATCGCGCCGATCGACGTCCCCACGACGAGGTCGGGCCGGATGCCGCGCTCGAGCACCGCGCGGAGCATGCCCACCTGCACGGCGCCCAGGACGCCGCCACCGCCGAGCACGAACGCCACCTTCGCGGTCATGGCAGCATTCTCGCACTCGGCCCGTCGGCGCAAGCCCCCGGCGCGGACTCGCCGCCTCGACCAGACTGGAACGCTCGTGAGAAAGGGGTCGCGTGGGCCGGACGAGGGACAGGATGCGTCGGATCGCCGAGGAGCGGTTCGGCTGGACGACGCTGAAGCCGGGGCAGGAGGAGGCGATCGAGGAGCTCGTCGGCGGCCGCGACGTGCTGGTCGTGATGCCGACCGGCTACGGCAAGTCGGCGGTCTACCAGGTCGCCGCCCACCTGCTCGACGGGCCCACCGTGGTGATCTCCCCGCTCATCGCGTTGCAGGCCGACCAGGTGCGGCACCTCGATCGCGCCGGCGGCGAAGGCACCGCGGTCGCCGTGAACTCGGCGCACAGCGACGGTGCGAATGCGCGCGCCTGGGAATCCGTCGCGGCCGGCGACGCCGAGTTCGTCTTCCTCGCGCCGGAGCAGCTCGCCCGGCAGGAGGTCGTCGACGAGCTCGCCGCGCTCGACGTCGGGCTCGTCGTGGTGGACGAGGCCCATTGCGTGTCCTCCTGGGGCCACGACTTCCGGCCGGACTACCTCCGGCTCGGTGCCGCGATCGACGCGCTGGGGCGGCCCCCCGTGGTCGCCCTGACCGCGACGGGCTCGGCGCCGGTCCGCGATGAGATCGTCGAGCGCCTGGGCCTGCGTGCTCCCCGGGTGCTGGTCGGCGGGTTCGATCGGCCGAACATCCACCTCTCCGTCGTGCGACACGAGGATGCGGACGCGAAGCGACGCGCGGTCGTCGAGACCACCCTCGACGCGGCGAAGCCCGGGCTGGTGTACGTGGCCACGCGGGCGGACACCGAGCGGTTCGCCGAGGAGCTGCTGCAGTCGGGGCTCCGGGCGGCGGCGTACCACGGCGGCCTCGGGGCGCGCGCGAGGCGGGACGTGCACGAGGCCTTCCTCGCCGGCGAGCTGGACGTCGTCGTGGCGACGAGCGCGTTCGGCATGGGCGTCGACAAGCCCGACGTCCGGTTCGTCGTCCACGGCGACATCACCGAGTCGCTCGACGCCTACGTCCAGGAGGTCGGCCGGAGCGGTCGTGACGGCCGGCCAGCGTCGGCGACCCTGCACTACCGCGCTGAGGACCTGGGCCTGCGGGCCTTCTTCGCCTCGGGTCGACCGAAGGCCGAGCGCGTCCGCGCGGTGGCGGCGGCCCTGGCCGCGGCCGACGGCCGGCGCACGGCGAGGACGCTCGCGGACGAGCTGGACCTGCCCACCCGGTCGGTCACGATGATCCTGAATCTCCTCGTCGAAGCGGATGCTGCGACCTCGGACGATCAGGGCGTCACCCTGCGCGGACCCGTCGACCCGGGCCACGCGGTCGACGTCGTCGACGAGGCCGTCGATCGCCGCCGGCGCGTGGACGAATCGCGGCGCGCGATGGTCCGCCGCTACGCGGAGACCAGCCGGTGCCGGCGGGCGTTCGTCGTCGAGTACTTCGGCGCCGAGGTGCCGGAACCGTGCGGGAACTGCGACACCTGCGATCGCGGGTCCGCCTTCGAGGAGGCCGAGCCGGAGGTCGCGGGGGAGTACCGGCTCGACCAGTCCGTCCGGCACCGGGAGTGGGGCGACGGCCGTGTCATGAGCGTCGAGTCGGACCGCCTCACCGTGTTCTTCGAGGAGGAGGGCTACCGCGTGCTCTCACTCGAGGCCGTGCGCGAGGGGGACCTGCTGACCGCGTCCTGATCGGGGATCCGAGCATGCTGCTGGACACGGTCAGGGGCGAGGTGGCAGCATCGCGCTCGTGACCACCAGTCCGACCGAGGAGCAGCGCCTGCGAGACCTCGCACGACTCCGGCGCGTGCGCGACCGGATGGACCGCGACTACGCGCAGCCGCTCGACGTCGACGCCCTGGCGCGATCGGTGGGGATGTCGGCCGGGCACCTGAGCCGGGAATTCCGGCGCGCGTACGGCGAGTCGCCGTACTCCTACCTCATGACCCGGCGGATCGAGCGCGCGATGGCGCTCCTGCAGCACGGCGACCTCAGCGTGACCGACGTCTGCTTCGCCGTCGGGTGCTCGTCGCTGGGCACGTTCAGCACGCGCTTCACGGAGCTCGTCGGGGTGCCGCCGAGCACCTACCGGCGCACCGCCCAGCATCCGCTGGAGGGCGTACCGAGCGTGGTCGCCAAGCGCGTCGTGAGACCGGTCAGGAATCGAGAAGCCGCGCGAGCGGCACGGAAGTAGCGTGGCCCGCATGGACATCACGATTCAGTACACCTTCCTCCCGCACAGCGACCCGGACGCCTCACTGGCGTTCTATCGCGACGTCCTCGGCTTCGAGGTGCGCAACGACGTCGGCTACGACGGCATGCGGTGGATCACCGTCGGGCCCGCCGGGCAGCCGGGCACGTCGGTCGTGCTGCACCCGCCGGCCGCCGACCCCGGAGTCACCGAGGACGAGCGCCGGACGATCGCCGAGATGATGGCCAAGGGCACCTACGCGAGCATCGTCTTGGCGACGACCGACGTCGACGGCGTGTTCGAGCAGGTCCAGGCCAGCGGCGCCGAGGTCGCGCAGGAACCCATCGACCAGCCGTACGGGGTCCGCGACTGCGCGTTCCGCGACCCCGCCGGCAACATGGTCCGCATCCAGGAGCCCAGCTGAACATGACCACGGCGTCGACCGACCGCGCGGCATCCGCCATGCACCCTGCCGACCGGCACGACCTGATCCGCGTCAGGGGGGCGCGGGAGAACAACCTGAAGGACGTCGACGTCGAGATCCCGAAGCGCCGGCTGACGGTCTTCACGGGCGTGTCCGGGTCGGGCAAGAGCTCGCTGGTCTTCGACACCATCGCGGCCGAGTCGCAGCGCATGATCAACGAGACGTACAGCGCGTTCGTGCAGGGGTTCATGCCCAGCCTGGCGCGCCCCGACGTCGACGTGCTCGACGGCCTCACCACGGCGATCCTCGTCGACCAGGAGCGAATGGGGGCGAACGCCCGCTCCACCGTCGGCACCGTCACGGATGCGAACGCGATGCTGCGGATCCTGTTCAGCCGGCTCGGGCGGCCGCACCTCGGGTCGCCGCAGGCGTTCTCGTTCAACATCCCGACGGTGCGGGGGAGCGGCTCCATCAGCGTCGACCGCGGCGACGGGAAGTCGGTGACCGCCGAGTTCAGCCAGCTCGGCGGCATGTGCCCGCGGTGCGAGGGGATGGGCACGGTGTCCGACATCGACGTGGCGCAGCTGTACGACGACCGGAAATCGCTTGCCGAAGGTGCCCTGACCGTGCCGGGCTACAACGTCGACGGCTGGATGGTGCGGATCTTCAGCGAGTCCGGCTTCCTCGACCCCGACAAGCCGATCCGCGACTACACCGAGACCGAGCTCCACGATTTCCTCCACAAGGAGCCGACCAAGGTCCGCCTGCAGTCGATGAACATGACGTACGAGGGACTGATCCCGAAGATCCAGAAGTCCTTCCTGTCGAAGGATCGCGATGCGATGCAGCCGCACATCCGCGCGTTCGTCGAGCGCGCCGTCACCTTCACGCCGTGCCCGGAGTGCGGCGGAACGCGCCTGAACGAAGGCGCCCGGTCCTCGAAGATCCGCGGCCTGAGCATCGCCGACGCCTGCGCCATGCAGATCAGCGACCTCGCCGAGTGGGTCCGCGCCATCGACGAGCCGTCCGTGGCCCCGTTGCTGGCGAACCTGGGCCAGATCCTCGACTCGTTCGTCGAGATCGGCCTGGGCTACCTCGCGCTGGAGCGCCCGTCGGGCACGCTCTCCGGTGGCGAGGCGCAGCGCACGAAGATGATCCGGCACCTCGGCTCGTCGCTGACGGATGTCACGTACGTCTTCGACGAGCCCACGGTGGGCCTGCACCCGCACGACATCCAGCGCATGAACCGCCTGCTCGTGCAACTGCGCGACAAGGGGAACACGGTGCTCGTCGTCGAGCACAAGCCGGAGGCGATCGCCATCGCCGACCACGTCGTCGACCTCGGGCCGGGCGCCGGGTCGGCCGGCGGCGAGGTCGTCTTCGAGGGCACCGTGGACGGGCTGCGGGGGAGTGGCACCCTCACCGGTCGCCACCTCGACGACCGGGCGCGGCTGAAGACCTCCACGCGGACCGCGACCGGGGCGCTCGAGGTCCGCGGGGCGAGCGAGAACAACCTGCGCGACGTCGACGTCGACATCCCGCTGGGCGTGCTGACGGTGGTCACGGGCGTGGCCGGTTCGGGCAAGAGTTCGCTCATCCACGGTTCCGTCGCCGGCCGCGAGGGCGTGGTCTCGATCGACCAGGGTGCGATCCGGGGCTCGCGCAGGAGCAACCCCGCGACCTACACCGGCCTCCTCGAGCCGATCCGCAAGGCGTTCGCGAAGGCGAACGGCGTGAAGCCGGCGCTGTTCAGCGCGAACTCCGAGGGCGCATGCCCGAACTGCAACGGCGCCGGCGTGGTGTACACCGACCTCGGTCCAATGGCGAGCGTGGCGAGCACGTGCGAGGTCTGCGAGGGACGCCGCTTCGACGCGTCGGTCCTCGACTACCGGCTCGGCGGACGCGACATCAGCCAGGTGCTCGAGATGCCCGTCGCCGAGGCCGAGGCGTTCTTCGGGGCCGGCGAGGCGCGCCTCCCGGCCGCGCACGCGATCCTGCAGCGGCTGGTGGACGTGGGCCTCGGCTACGTCGCCGTGGGCCAACCGCTCACGACGCTCTCGGGCGGTGAGCGGCAGCGCCTCAAGCTCGCGTCGCACATGGGGGAGCAGGGCCAGGTGTACGTGCTCGACGAGCCCACCACGGGACTGCACCTCGCCGATGTGGAGCAGTTGCTCGGGCTCCTCGATCGACTGGTCGACTCCGGCCGGTCGGTGATCGTCATCGAGCACCACCAGGCGGTCATGGCCCATGCCGACTGGATCATCGACCTCGGGCCCGGCGCCGGACACGACGGCGGTCGGGTCGTCTTCGAGGGCACCCCGGCCGACCTCGTCGCCGCCCGTTCGACCGTGACCGGCCAGCACCTGGCCGACTACGTCGGCGCTTGACCGCCGTTCCCACGCCCTGATCCGAACCACGAACCGAAAGGAGCCGCCATGGCTGCGACGAAGAAGGCCGCCCGCGACGAGGAGGTCGAGGGCTTCACCGCCGAGGAGCGCGCCGCGATGAAGGAGCGGGCGCGAGAGGTCCGCGGGAAGAAGAAGGACGGCACGGCGGACCTGCTCGAGAAGATCTCCGAGATGGGCGACGCCGACCGGGCGATCGCCGAGCGGCTGCACGCGCTCATCACCGAGGCGGCGCCCGAGCTCGCGCCGAAGACGTGGTACGGCATGCCGGCCTACGCGAAGGACGGCAAGGTGCTCTGCTTCTTCCAGGCGGCCGGCAAGTTCGACTCGCGATACGCGACGTTCGGATTCAACGACATCGCGAACCTCGACGACGGCGAGATGTGGCCGACGACGTTCGCGTTGACGGAGCTCACGCCGCGCGCCGAACAGACGATCGTCGAACTCGTGAAGAAGGCGGTCCGCTGAGGTCGGACACGCCCCGACGGCGGCACGGCGTTGCGACGTCGTGCCGTCCCATCACAACTGAGTCCGTGTCGCCGATAATGCCCATTATGTCCGATCAAATGGCACACGACTCCCCGCCCCATCGCGACCACGGCCGGAACCGCTGAAGCCGCTTCACGATGGAGCGGGTGCATGATGCAGTGCTATCCGCGCTTCTCCGCGCGCCGTCGCATCCTCGCCAGGCGCTCGTCGCTCGCCGGCATGCCGAATTCGTTGAGTGGACCGCTGGCCGCCGGCTCGGGCAGGCGTTCGTCGGTCGGGCATTCGAGCAGCACGTTCGACGTGGACTCGTCGATGTAGTGCTCGAACATCGGGTGTCCGCAGATCGGACACGGCTTCTCCCCCGACGGACCGCTGTCCGCGGGCTCTTCCTGGGCCACCTTGGGCGACTCGAACGCCGGGCTCATGATCCGGTCCACCCGGTCGAAGAACCTCGTGAAGGCGTTGCGAGTGTCTGGGCCCGCTTCGTCGCGTGCCATGCCGTGATGGTACTCCCGCAATCGGCGTCGCGGCGAGATCCACTATAGACAGTACAATTATCGATAGTTAGAGTATCCGTATGCGGATGTCGGAACTCAGCCGGATCACCGAGACCCCCGTCCCCACGGTCAAGTACTACCTGCGCGAGGGGCTCCTGCCGCCCGGCAGGCGTACGAGCCCCAACCAGGCGCAGTACGACGATGAGCACGTCCGTCGCATCCGTCTCATCCGAGCGCTGCTCGGACCCGGCGGGCTCGACATCGCCACCGCGCGCGAGGTGATCGCCGCGATCGACTCCGACCTGCCGCTCCCCCACGTCTTCGGCGTGGCCCAGCGCGCGGCATCCGTTCGCGTCGACGATCGGGCGGTCGACGCCGCGGCGCTCGAGCGGGTCGACGCCCTGCTCGACGGCTTCGCGATCCACCCCGAGAACCCCGGACGCATCGCCGCGGCCGCCGTGCTCGAAGCCTTCGACGCGGTCGGCCAGCGGAACGCCGACGACTGGTCGCGACGCTACGTCGAGGCCGCGCTCATCGTCGCCGAGGCCGACCTCGACACGGTCGAGCGGCGCGTCACGCGCGACGAGAAGGCCGAGACCGTCGTCGTGGGCACGGCGCTCGGCGACGCGCTGTTCGCGGCGCTCCGCCGTGCGGCCCAGGAGCACGTCTCCACCACCAGGTACGAGCCCGAGCGTGCCGACGAGATCCGACGCGCGAGGAGCACGCCATGACCATCCGGACCATCTCCACGGAAGCCCCGACCCCCACGCCGGACCGGCCGGCACCCGGCGGCGCGACGGGCGCCCTGACCTGGCATCGCCCGCTGCTCGTCCTCACCGCCGCCATGGTCGCGCTCGCCGTCGCGAGCGTCGTCGGGCTCCTGGTCGACGAACGGACGCTGCTCGGCCAGCCCATCTGGGCGAAGCCCCTGAAGTTCGCCCTGTCCATCGCCATCTACGCGGTCACGCTCGCCTGGCTCATCACCCTGACCCGTGGCCGGCTGCGACGCGTGTCCTGGTGGGCGGGGACCGTGAGCGCGGTCGCGCTCGTCATCGAGATGGTCGTCATCGTCGGCGCCGTCGTCGCGGGCACCACCAGTCACTTCAACGTGTCGACGCCGCTGGCGTCCGTGCTCTGGTCGGTGATGGCGGTCTCCATCGTGGTCGTCTGGATCGCCACCCTCGTCGTCGCGTTCGCACTGTTCCGCGCGCCGCTCCGCGATCCGGCACGCAGCCTCGCCATCCGCGCCGGGTCGATCCTGGCCCTCGCCGGCATGGCCCTCGCGTTCCTCATGACGAGCCCGACGGCAGCCCAGCTCGCGGACTTCCGCGGCATCGCCGGGGCGCACTCGGTGGGCGTCGCCGACGGCGGGCCCGGTATCCCGGTGCTCGGATGGAGCACGGTGGCCGGCGACCTCCGCATCCCGCACTTCGTCGGCATGCATGCGCTGCAGGCGCTGGTGCTCTTCGTGATGGCGCTCGAGTGGGCGGCGAGGCGTGTCGCGGTGCTCGCCGACGTGCGCGTGCGGTTCGGCCTCGTCGCCATCGCCACGGTCCTCGCGGCGGCGACCACGGCGATCGTCACGGTGCAGGCCCTCATGGGCGAGTCGATCGTCGCGCCGAGCGCCGCGATCGCGGGCACGACGGCCGTCCTGTGGTCCGGCGCCGCCGTCGCGGCGACCCTGGTCGTCCTGCGCGGCATCCGTCACCGAGGCCTGAGCGCTGCCGTCGACGAGTGAGGCGAACGGATGCCGCGACCGGGCCGGTCGCGGCATCCGTCTCAATGCTCGCCGAAGCCGGACTCGGCGAGGGCGACGATCGCGTCCACCGCTGCGGCGCCCTCCGGGTCGTCGGAGGCGATCTCGACCTCGGCGCCCTTGGTCAGGCCGAGACCCATGATCGAGAGCAGGCTCTTCGCGTCGATGCCGTTGACGGTCACGCGCTGCGGGAACGAGCTCGCGAGCTTGACGAGTTCCGCCGCGGGACGGGCGTGGAGCCCGTCGGCGTTGGTCAGCGTCACCCGCCGGCTGATGCGGGTCGTCTCGCCCTTGTCGGCAGCGGGCTCCTCCCCCGCGGTCGCATTGGCTTCGGTGCCGGTCTCTCCCGGGCGGCCGGCGGACTCGGCGGCTCGAACCACCGCATCGAGCGCGTCGCCCGACTCGGCGGCGACGGATGCCGCGACGCCGCCCTCGACGAGCGGCGCGGAGGCGATCCGGACCCGCGCCCGCTGCTCGTCGTCGAGGAACTCCAGTGCCGTCTCGGCGGTCATGATGGCCGAGCCGAGGTCGCAGAGCACCACGGCGCCGGCGCCGGCGTCCGCGGCCGAGATGGCCGCCGTCACCTTGTCGAAGCTCGTGCCGATCCGTCCGTCGTCGGTGCCGCCCGCCGCCTCGAGCCGCACCGTGGGCGCCATCTGGCGCGCGAGCTCGACGAGTCCCTCGGCGAGGCGCTCCGAGTGCGAGACGAAGACCACGCCGACGCGGTCGGCCGCGGGCTCAGGCACTGGTCCCGTTCGAGGCCGCCGCCGCGCCGGCGGCGAGGAGGTAGGCGGTCGACTGCGCACCGGGATCCCGGTGCCCCGCCGAACGTTCGCCGAGGTAGCTGGCTCGGCCCTTGCGCGCCACGAGGGGTTCCGTGGCGACGGCGCCCTCCGCTGCGGCATCCGCTGCCGCCTGCAGGGTCGTCGCGGCGCTCGCACCCGATTCGGCGGCACCGCGCGCCGCCTCGACCGCGGGCGACCAGGCGTCGACCATGGTCTTGTCCCCGAGCTCGGCCTTGCCCCGGAGCACGATGCCGTCGCGCCCCGCCTCGAGCATGCGGACGACCGCGTCCGCATCGAGCGAGACCTCGCCGCCGACCGCGCCCGACGCCTTGAGGTAGGCGGTGCCGTAGAGCGGGCCCGCGGCGCCGCCCACCGTGGAGATCAGCGTCGTCGCGAGGAGCTTGAGGACGTCGGACGGCGTCGAGCCGGCCGGGAGGTCGTCGAGCTTCGGCAGCACGGCCTGGAACCCCCGGTCCATGTTCTCGCCGTGGTCGCCGTCGCCGATCTCGCGGTCGAGGTTGATGAGCTCCACTCGGTGCTCCGACATGGATTCGGCGCTGCGTCGGACCCAGTCGACCGCCCAGGTGATGTCCAGTCCCACCCCGCGCCTCCTAGCGGCCCCACCGCAGTGCGGCGGTGTGCACGGGCGCGTCCCAGAGTTCGATCATCTCGTCGTCGAGCTTCAGCAGCGTGATCGAGAACCCCTGCATCTCCAGCGAGGTGATGTAGTTGCCGACCAGCGAACGCTCGATGCGGATGCCGCGTTCCTCGAGCACCTCGGCCGCGCGGCGGTACGCGAGGTAGAGCTCGACCTGCGGCGTCCCGCCCATGCCGTTGACGAAGAGGAGGACCCGATCGCCCGAGGAGAAGGGCAGGTCCTCGATCACGGGCGTGATGAGGCGGTCGACGAGCGAGTCGGCCGGCTCGATCTTGATGCGCTCGCGCCCCGGCTCGCCGTGGATGCCGATGCCGATCTCCACCTCGTCCTCGGCGAGGGTGAAGCTGGGCTCGCCCGCGTGCGGAACCGTGCAGGGCGTGAGCGCCATGCCCATCGAGCGGGCGTTCGCGTTCACGCGCTCGGCGATCTCGGCGACCTGGTCGAGCGAGTCCCCGCGCTCCGCGGCCGCGCCGGCGATCTTCTCGACGAGCACGGTGCCGGCGACGCCGCGCCGACCGGCGGTGTAGAGCGAGTCCTTCACCGCGACGTCGTCGTTGGTCACCACGGCGCGGACCTCGATGCCGTCGGCGGCCGCGAGGTCGGCGGCCGTCTCGAAGTTCAGGACGTCGCCCGTGTAGTTCTTCACGATGTGGAGGACGCCCTTGCCGCCGTCGACCGCCTTGGTCGCGTTGAGGATCGGGTCGGGCGTCGGCGAGGTGAACACCGCGCCCGGCACCGCGGCGTCGAGCATGCCGTGGCCGACGTATCCCGCGTGGAGCGGCTCGTGGCCGCTGCCTCCGCCCGAGACGATGCCGACCTTGCCCTGCACGGGTGCGTCGGCGCGCACCACGTGGATCGGGTCGGTCGCGACCGTGACCAGGTCGGCGTGCGCGAGCGCGAATCCGGCGACGGACTCGTCGACGACGCGCTTCGGGTCGTTGATGATCTTCTTCACGAAGCGTCCCTTTCCCCTCGGCTGCGCACGCCGGGGCCCCTCGCCCGTCGGCGCCGACGCAGCACTCCCCCGTCAAGCTACCCCTGCCGACACCGCGGGTGAAAGGGCTTCGGCGGAAAAGGCGGAAGCCCTTCCCCGCTTGTCCGGCGCGCGGGTAGGGTGGGCGCAGATCCGCCCCTGGGCGCGGCCCATCGGGGCACGGCGAAAGGATGGAAGGTCAACGTGGACAATCTCGGTGTGTTGTTCCTCGCCGAACTGGTCGGCACGGCCATGCTCGTGCTCCTCGGTTGCGGTGTGGTCGCCAACGTCGCCCTGGCGAAGACGAAGGGCTTCGGCGGCGGCTTTCTGCTGGTGAACTTCGGCTGGGGCTTCGCGGTCTTCGCTGGTGTGATCGTCGCGTTCGCCTCGGGCGCGCACATCAACCCGGCGGTGACGCTCGGCCTCGTCGCGAACGGCGTGACGGAGTTCGGCAACGCTGCGGTCGGCACCACGGTCGAGGTCGGGCCGATCAGCGTGCTCACCTACATCGCCGGCCAGCTCGTCGGCGCGATCCTCGGCGCCGTGTTCTGCTGGGTCGCCTACAAGCAGCACTTCGACGACGAGCCGGAGCCCGCCGCCAAGCTCGGCGTGTTCTCGACCGGTCCGGCGATCCGCTCGTACGGCTGGAACCTCGTCACGGAGATCATCGGCACGTTCGTGCTCGTGTTCGTCGTGATCGGGTTCGGCCGCAACGGCGACGCCTCGGGCCTCGCGGCCCTCGGCGCCCTGCCCGTCGCACTGCTGGTCGTCGGCATCGGCGCCTCGCTCGGTGGTCCGACCGGGTACGCGATCAACCCGGCTCGCGACCTCGGCCCGCGCATCGCCCACGCGATCCTGCCGATCAGGGGCAAGGGCGGTTCGGACTGGGCCTACTCGTGGGTGCCGATCGTCGGCCCCATCATCGGCGGCGTCCTGGCCGGCTGGGCGGCGATCCCGCTGCTTCCGATCGAGTTCTGAGTTCGTCGAGGGGCCGGTCGGCGACCGGCCCCTCGGCGCTTCCCCGTCCGCCGAACCGGCGCGACATCCGCTTCGCCGAACGACTCCGCAACGGTACAGAGAGGTACGAATCCGACATGGCCGACTACATCCTGGCGATCGACCAGGGCACCACCAGCTCGCGCGCGATCATCTTCGACAAGAAGGGTTCGATCGTGGCCACGGGCCAGCTCGAGCACGAGCAGATCTTCCCCAAGGCCGGCTGGGTCGAGCACGACCCGATGGAGATCTGGCGGAACACCCGCGAGGTCATCGGGCAGGCGCTCGGCAAGGCCGACCTGACCCGCCACGACATCGCCGCGGTGGGCATCACCAACCAGCGCGAGACCGCCGTGGTCTGGGATCGCACCACCGGCGAGCCCGTCTACAACGCGATCGTCTGGCAGGACACGCGCACCCAGCCCATCGTCGACCGCCTCGCCGCGGACGGCGGCGTCGAGCGCTTCAAGCAGGACGTCGGGCTCCCGCTCGCGACGTACTTCTCGGGCACGAAGATCGTGTGGATCCTCGAGAACGTCGAGGGCGCGCGCGAGAAGGCCGAGGCCGGCGACCTCCTCTTCGGCACGACCGACTGCTGGGTCCTCTGGAACCTCACCGGTGGCACCGACGGCGGCGTGCACGCGACGGATGTCACCAACGCGAGCCGCACGATGTTCATGGACCTCGAGACCCTGCAGTGGCGCGATGACATCCTCGACGTGTTCGGCGTGCCGCGCTCGATGATGCCGGAGATCCGCTCCTCCTCCGAGGTGTACGGCACCGTCGAGTCGTCGAGCCTGCTCCGGGAGGTTCCCGTGGCCGGCATCCTCGGCGACCAGCAGGCGGCGACGTTCGGCCAGGCCGCGTTCGACAAGGGCGAGTCGAAGAACACCTACGGCACGGGGAACTTCCTCATCTTCAACACCGACACCGAGATCGTCCACTCGAAGAACGGGCTCCTCACCACGCTCGGGTACAAGCTGGGCGACCAGCCGGCGCACTACGCGCTGGAGGGCGCGATCGCCGTGACGGGTTCGCTGGTGCAGTGGCTGCGCGACAACCTCGGCATCATCTCGAGCGCTCCGGAGGTCGAGGAGCTCGCGAAGTCGGTGGAGGACAACGGCGGGGCGTACTTCGTGCCCGCGTTCTCCGGGCTGTTCGCGCCGTACTGGCGTCCGGACGCACGCGGTGCCCTCGTGGGCCTCACGCGCTACGTCAATAAGGGCCACATCGCCCGGGCGGCACTCGAGGCGACGGCGTTCCAGACCCGCGAGGTCATCGACGCGATCAACGCCGACTCGGGGGTCGACCTCACGGATCTCAAGGTCGACGGCGGCATGATCGCCAACGACACCCTGATGCAGTTCCAGGCGGACATCCTCGGTGTGCCTGTCGTTCGCCCGGTCGTCGCGGAGACCACGGCGCTCGGCGCCGCCTACGCGGCGGGGCTCGCGGTCGGGTTCTGGTCGGACCTCGACGAACTCCGCGCCAACTGGCAGGAGGACCGACGCTGGGAGCCGAAGATGGACTCCGAGGAACGCGAACGCCAGCTCCGGCTGTGGAAGAAGGCCGTCACGAAGACCTTCGACTGGGTCGACGACGACGTGAACTGATCGTCCGGGGTCGACGACGGGGTCCCGCTTCGGCGGGGCCCCGTCGTGCGTCGTCGCGCGACTCAGGCCCGGGTCGCGGCGATCCAGTCCTCGAGCTTCCGCGCGGCCGCACCGCTGTCGATGGCGCCCTCGGCGACGGCCATCTTCTCGTGGAAGCGCTCCAGGATGGTCCGCTGCACCTGCGTGGGATCGTTCGCCAGCTCGTACGAGACGAGGCCGGCGGCCGCGTTGAGCACGACGATGTCGCGCACCGGCCCGCGCGCTCCGCCGAACACCTCGTGGACCACCGCCGCGTTGTGCTGGGCGTCGCCGCCCTTCAGCTGCTCGATCTCGGTTCGGGGGATGCCGAGGTCGCGCGGATCGAGGTCGTGCTCCTTGACCGTTCCGCGGGAGACCTCCCAGATGTGGCTGTGCCCGGTCGTGGTCAGTTCGTCCAGCCCGTCGTCGCCGCGGAACACCAGCGCGGTCGCGCCGCGCGTCTGGAACACGCCGACGATGAGCGGAACCCGGTCGAGCTGGGCCACGCCCACGGCGGATGCCTCGGGCCGGGCGGGGTTGCAGAGCGGGCCGAGGAAGTTGAAGACCGTCGGGATGCCGAGCTGCGATCGGACGGGGCCGGCGTGACGGAAGCCCGGGTGGAAGGCCGCGGCGAACGCGAACGTGATGCCGGCCCGATCGAGCACCTCGGCGACGCGCTGGGCGGAGAGCGACAGGTCGATACCGAGGGCGCCGAGGACGTCGGAGGATCCCGACGCGGAGCTCGCGGCCTTGTTGCCGTGCTTGATGACCGGCACGCCGGCGGCGGCGCACACGATCGAGGCCATGGTCGAGACGTTGACGGTGCCGAACCGGTCGCCGCCCGTGCCGACGATGTCGAGGGCCATGGAGTCGGCCGGCAGCTGGACCGCGTGCTCGAGGATCGCGTCGCGGAAGCCGACGATCTCGTCGACCGTCTCGCCCTTGAGGCGGAGCGCGACGAGGAATGCGGCCAGCTGCGCCTCCGTCGCGGCGCCGGTCATGACCTGCTCCATGCACCACGCCGCATCCGACACGCTGAGGTCTTCGCCCTGGAGGAGGGCGTTCAGGACGGCCGGCCAATTCTGCATCGCGGACATGGACCGATCCTATCGACGGGGGATTCAAGGCGGATTCACGGGCCCGAGTCGGGCTCGTCACAGGCCCGGTGGCGCTCCCCCAACCTGAGATTCGACGCCACGTCGAAAATTGCCCCGCCGAATCAGCCATAATGGGAGGGTGACGAGCACCTCATTGACGTATCAGGCGAGCGCGCCCGTGATCAAGCGTCCGAACACCGTTGCGGTCGGCACGATCGTGTGGCTCGGAAGCGAGGTGATGTTCTTCGCGGGGCTGTTCGCGATCTACTTCACCCTTCGTTCGACCTCCCCGGAGCTGTGGGAGTTCGAGGCCGGTCGCCTGAACTTCCCGTTCGCCCTGACGAACACGATCATCCTCGTGGCGTCGTCGTTCACCTGCCAGTTCGGCGTGTTCGCGGCGGAGCGCAGCCAGCCCTATCGCACGGGCTGGAAGCCGACGCAGTGGGGCATGGTCGAGTGGTTCTTCCTCACGTATGCCATGGGCGCGATCTTCGTCGCCGGCCAGGTGTGGGAGTACGCGCAGCTCGTCTCCGAGGGCATCGCCCTCGACTCCAACGCCTACGGCTCGGCGTTCTACCTGACGACCGGCTTCCACGGCCTCCATGTCACGGGTGGCCTGATCGCCTTCCTCTTCGTGATCGGCCGCACCTTCGCCGTGAAGAACTTCGGCCACCGCGAGGCCACCAGCGCGATCGTCGTGTCGTACTACTGGCACTTCGTCGACGTGGTCTGGATCGGCCTGTTCCTCGTCATCTACGTCCTCAGATAGCGCCGAGACCCGGAAGCGCCACCCCGCAATGCCCGCGAACAGGAAGAGATCAATGACCCGCTCGAAGCGACGCACAGGTCGCCGGCATCCGCTCGCCACGGCCGCGCTGCTCGCGCTCGGCCTCGTGTTCACCGGCGGCGCCTACGCCGCCTTCAGCACGACGACGGCGCAGGCCGAGCCCTCCCCCACGTCGCAGGAGACGATCGAGGAGGGCAAGAAGCTCTTCCAGGCCAACTGCGCCACGTGCCACGGCCTCGACGCGCAGGGCACCTCCGAGGGTCCGAGCCTCATCGGCGTCGGCGCGGCCTCGGTCGACTTCCAGGTCGGCACCGGCCGCATGCCCATGCAGATGCAGGGCCCGCAGGCGCAGGTGAAGCCGCCGCAGTTCACCGATGAGCAGGTCAAGCAGCTGGCGTACTACGTGGGCTCGCTCGGACCCGGTCCCGACATCCCCGCCGACAGCCTCGTCAACGGCGGCGGCGACGCCGCCAACGGCGCCGAGCTCTTCCGCATCAACTGCGCGATGTGCCACAACGTCGCGGGTGCCGGCGGTGCGCTGACCGAGGGCAAGTACGCTCCCCCGCTCACGGATGTCTCGGGCGTCCACATCTACGAGGCCATGGTCACGGGCCCGCAGAACATGCCGGTCTTCAACGACCTCAACATCACGCCCGAAGACAAGCGCGACATCATCACCTACCTGCAGTACGTGCAGGACAACCGTTCGCCCGGCGGGTTCGAGCTCGGCTCGCTCGGTCCGGTCGCGGAGGGCCTGTTCATCTGGATCTTCGGTCTCGGCGCCATCGTCGCGATCACCGTGTGGATCACGGCGAAGTCCAACTAGGGCCGACCGAAGAAGCGAAGAAGGAGAACCATGGCACAGGACGACCACAGCGGTTCTGAGATCGCCGCTGCCGACTCGTCGCACGCCGCGAACGTCCCCGCCGTGAAGACGGGCACCGCACTCATCCCCACGGACGCGTTCGAGAACCCCGGCTTCCCGCCGCACCGCCCGCGCGTGACCGACGAGGACCCGGCGAAGGAGAAGCGCGCGCAGCGCACCGTCTACACGCTCTTCTACCTGTCGATCCTCGGCAGCGTCTGGGCGATCGCCGCGTACATGCTCTTCCCGATGGAGGGCAACAACGTCGGCGACGTCCGCCTGAACAACATGTTCGTCGGCCTCGGCGCGACGCTCGCGCTCCTCGGCATCGGCTTCGGCGCCGTCCACTGGGCCAAGTCGCTCATGGCCGACGTCGAGCTCGCCGACGAGCGCCACCCGATCGGCGGCAACCCCGTTGCACGGGAGGGCGCCATTCAGGTGTTCCAGGATGCCGACCGCGAGTCCGGCTTCTCGCGCCGCTCCGTCATCCGCAACAGCCTCATCGGCGCGCTGCTCGTCTTCCCGCTGCCGGCCGTCGTCCTCTTCCGCGGACTCGCGCCGCAGGATGAGAACCCGGTCGAGCTGCTCAGCCACACCATGTGGAAGCAGGGCACCCGCCTCACGCTCGACCCCTCCGGTGTGCCGATCAAGGCGTCCGACGTCACCATCGGCAGCGCGTTCCACGTCATCCCCGAGGGTCTCGCCGAGATGCACCACGGTCGTCTCGAGGAGAAGGCCAAGGCGGCCGTCCTCCTCATGCGCCTGAACCCCGAGGAGCTCAACGAGACCGAGGAGCGCGCCTCGTGGTCCTATGACGGGATCGTCGCGTACTCCAAGATCTGCACCCACGTCGGCTGCCCTGTCGCACTGTACGAGCAGCACACGCACCACCTGCTCTGCCCGTGCCACCAGTCGCAGTTCGACGTGGCGAACCACTGCGAGGTCATCTTCGGACCGGCGGCGCGGCCCCTGCCGCAGCTGCCGATCGCGGTCGACGACGAGGGCTACCTCGTGGCGCAGAGCGACTTCACCGAACCCGTCGGCCCGAGTTTCTGGGAGCGCAATTGAGCACCGCAACCACCCAAGCGCCGCAGCGTCGCTCCGTCACCGGCGCCGCGTCGAACTACATCGACCAGCGCACCAGCCTCTCGACGTTCGTCCACGCGCTCGGCCGCAAGGCGTTCCCCGACCACTGGTCCTTCCTGCTCGGTGAGATCGCACTCTTCAGCTTCGTGGTCATCCTGATCACGGGCACGTTCCTGACGTTCTTCTTCCAGGCCTCCATGGCCGAGGTCGAGTACGAGGGCTCGTACGTGCCGCTGAAGGGCGTCGAGATGTCGGTCGCCATGGCCTCGACGCTCGACATCTCGTTCGACATCCGCGGCGGTCTCTTCGTCCGCCAGATGCACCACTGGGCGGCGCTCCTGTTCGTCGCCGCCATCGGCCTGCACATGCTGCGCGTGTTCTTCACCGGCGCGTTCCGCAAGCCGCGCGAGCTCAACTGGGTGATCGGCTTCGTGATGTTCATCCTCGCCATGGGCGAGGGCTTCACGGGGTACTCGCTTCCGGACGACCTCCTCTCGGGCAACGGCCTCCGGATCATCGACGGCATGATCAAGGGCTTCCCGCTGATCGGCACCTGGACCTCGTTCCTGCTCTTCGGCGGCGAGTTCCCGGGCACGGCGATCGTCGGGCGCCTGTACACGCTCCACATCCTGATCCTGCCGGTGATCCTGCTCGCGCTCATCGCGATCCACCTGCTGTTCGTGGTCGTGCACAAGCACACCCACTACGCCGCGCCGGGTCGCACCCAGCAGAACGCCGTGGGCCCGCCCATCCTCCCCGTGTACGCCGCGAAGGCCGGTGGCTTCTTCTTCATCGTCTTCGGCGTCCTCGCGCTGATCGCATCGCTGTTCACGATCAACCCGATCTGGAACTACGGTCCCTACGACCCGTCGCCGGTCTCCGCCGGCACGCAGCCCGACTGGTACATCGGATTCGCCGACGGCGCGCTCCGCCTCGTGCCGCCCGGCTGGGAGTTCGTGCTGTTCGAGCGCACCTGGTCGCTCAACATCCTCGTGCCGGTGGTCGTGCTCGGGCTGTTCATCCTCACCGTGCTGATCTACCCGTTCATCGAGGCGTGGGTGACCGGCGACAAGCGCGAGCACCACATCGCGGACCGCCCGCGCAACGCGCCCACCCGCACCGCCATCGGCGCGGCCGGCGTGACGTTCTACGCGGTCCTGTGGGCGGCGGCCTCGTCCGACCTCATCGCGACGCACTTCATGCTGACGATGGAGGGCGTGATCCACACGCTGCAGGCCCTGCTCATCCTCGGCCCGATCGTCGCCTACTTCGTCACCAAGCGCGTCTGCATCGCGCTGCAGAAGAAGGACCGCGAGATCGTCCTGCACGGGTACGAGTCCGGTCGCATCGTGAAGCTGCCCGGCGGCGAGTTCATCGAGGTGCACCAGCCGCTCGACGAGTACGAGCGCTGGAGGCTCGTGAGCTACGAGTCGTACCAGCCGCTCATGCTGCGTCCGAACGACCGCGGCAAGATCACCGTCGGTCAGCGCCTTCGCGCGGGCATGTCGCGGTGGTTCTTCGAGGACCGCATCACGCCGGTCACGAAGGGCGAGCTCGAGGCGTCGCACCACACCTCGCACCACTGATCCGCTCCCCCATCGCAATCGGGCACCGGGCCATGTCGATCGATTCGACCTGGCTTCGGTGCCCGAACTGCTTCCAGCCGCTGGAGTCCGTCGACGAACGCGTCCTCGGATGCGATACGGGTCACCGATTCGACCTGACGAAGCACGGGACGGTCACGCTGCTCCCGCCCCGCGCGCCGAGCCTCACCGGAGATTCGCGCGAGATGCTGGAGGCTCGTGCGGAGCTTCTCCAATCCGGCGTGTACGAACCGATCGCCCGCGCGCTTGAGGACGGCGCGGCGGCGAACCTGCACCTCGAGGGCTCGGCACCGCGGATCGTGGATCTCGCGTGCGGCACCGGCTACTACTCGGGACGGCTGTCGGCGCGCTTCGACGGGGCGAACCTGCTGCTCGTCGACCGCTCCCCCACCGCGGTTCGGATGGCGCGACGCGGGAACCCGCACGCGACCGGTGTCGTCCTCGACCTCTGGCGCCCACTGCCCATCCGGGACGCCGTCGCCGATCTGTCGATCAACGTCTTCGCCCCTCGAAACCCCGACGAGTTCGCGCGGATCACGCGTGAGGGCGGGTTGCTCGCGGTGGTGGTGCCGACCGACCGGCACCTGGCGGAGCTCCGCTCCTCCGGCGCCATGCTGGACATTCCGAGCGGCAAGGCCGAGCAGGTCACGACCCAGTTGTCGAGCGCAGGATTCGATCCGGTGACCAGCACGACGCTCGACTACGTCGCGGAGCTGGATGAAGCCCAGTGCGCCGCGCTCGTCGGAATGGGACCGGCGGCACACCACGTCCGACCGAGTGATCAGGCGACCGCGCCCAGCTCGGGAGTCGGTTCCGGTGCGGGGATCACCGCAGTCACGGTGTCGGTGGACGTGCTCCTCTTCCGTCGCCGCTGAGCCTGGCCCATACTGTCCGCATGGACGAGTGCTGCGGGCCCTCGCATCCGGACGGCTACGACGAGGTGTTCGACGGCCGGTTCGCCCAGCGCGTCGCGCGGCGCTACGGCGCGAGGGGGCTGTCGCGCATCGAGCGCCGTCTCGTCGAATTCCTCGAGGACGCCGGAGTCCGCGGGGCCACCGTGCTCGAGATCGGAGGTGGCGTCGGCGAGATGCAACTCGAGTTGCTGGCGCGTGGCGCGACGCGGACGGTGAACGTCGAGCTCTCGAACGGCTACGAGCGCGACGCCGAACGGTTGCTCAGTGAGGCGGGCGTCGCCGATCGGGTGACCCGCTTGGTGGGCCTGGATGTCGCCGTCGACCCCGAGGCGATCGAGCCGGCCGATCTCGTGGTGCTCAACCGGGTCGTGTGCTGTTACCCGGAAGCGGAACGGCTCCTCACGGCGGCCGCGAGCCGGGCGAGACGCGCGCTCGTGTTCAGTCACCCCAGGCGGAATTGGGTGATCCGCTCGCGCGTCGCGATCGAGAACCGGATGCATCGCCGCGCCCAAGTGGACTTCCGATCGTACGTCCACCGGCCGCAGGCGATGCGCGAGGCGGTGCGTCGTGCGGGCTTCGAGATCCGGGACGAGCGGTCCGGGCTGGCATGGTGCACGGTCGGGGCCGTGCGAGCCCTCTGAACGCTGGCTGCAACGCACGACGCCCCGGCCGTATGGGGCCGGGGCGTCGTGACGGTGCGATCAGCGGGCGAAGTTGCCCCGGTAGTACTCGAAGACCCAACCCACCAGGCCGATCAGTGCCAGGGGCACCGCGATGAAGGTGATCCAGAATCCGACCGCGAGGCCGAGGAACGCGAGCGCCGCGCCACCGGCGAGGACGATGGGCCACCAGCTCCACGGGCTGAAGAAGCCCAGCTCGGCGTCGCCGTCGTCGATGTTCGCGTCGAGCCGGTCCTCGGGGAGCTCACCGCCCTGCTCCTTGTGCACGCGCCCCAGGTAGAACGCGATGAAGGCGCTCAGGATGGACGTGAGGGCGAGGGCGATGGTGCCGGCCCACTCCGGGCCCGCGCTGAACGAGTTCGCGATCCGGGAGGCGCCGTCGATCGAGCTCCAGAACGCGTAGACCGCGGTCGCGAGGGCGAAGAAGCCGGTGAGGACCCAGAAGAGGATGACGTTGGTGCGCATCTACTTGACTTCCTTGGTGTCGGCGTCGTACACGGGTGCCTCGGGCGCGTCCTTGGCCGGACCGATGCCCACGGGGATGCCCGCCTCCGGGTGGTTGAGGTCGAACGCGGGGCGCTCGGAGCGGATCCGCGGGATCGACGTGAAGTTGTGCCGGGGCGGGGGGCAGCTCGTCGCCCACTCCAGCGATCCGCCGTAGCCCCACGGGTCGTTGACCGTCACCTTGGGCGCGCGACGGGCCGTCACGTAGACGTTCAGGAAGAACGGGATCATCGAGACCGCGAGGATGAACGCACCGATCGTGGAGAGCTGGTTCATCCAGGTGATGTTGTCCTCGGGCAGGTACGAGTAGTACCGGCGCGGCATGGCAACGACGCCCAGCCAGTGCTGGATGAGGAACGTCGTGTGGAAGCCGATGAACAGCAGCCAGAAGTGCCACTTGCCGAGCGTCTCGTTCAGCATCTTGCCGGTCCACTTGGGCCACCAGAAGTAGAAGCCGGCGAACATGGCGAACACGACCGTGCCGAAGACCACGTAGTGGAAGTGCGCCACCACGAAGTAGGTGTCCGACACGTGGAAGTCGAGCGGCGGCGAGGCGAGGATGACGCCGGTGAGACCACCGAAGACGAACGTGATCAGGAAGCCGAGCGACCAGATCAGCGGCGTCTCGAAGGTGATCGACCCGCGCCACATCGTTCCGATCCAGTTGAAGATCTTCACACCCGTCGGAACGGCGATGAGCATCGTCATGAGGGCGAAGAACGGCAGCAGGACGGAGCCGGTCACGTACATGTGGTGGGCCCAGACGGACACCGACAGCGCTGCGATGGCGATCGTCGCGTAGATCAGCGTCTTGTATCCGAAGATCGGCTTCCGGCTGAACACCGGGAAGATCTCCGAGACGATGCCGAAGAACGGCAGCGCGATGATGTACACCTCGGGGTGTCCGAAGAACCAGAACAGGTGCTGCCACAGGATGACGCCGCCGTTCGCGGGGTCGTAGATGTGCGCACCGAAGATGCGGTCGGCCGACGCGGCCAGGATCGCGGCGGCCAGAACCGGGAACGCCATCAGGACGAGGATCGACGTGACGAGCGTGTTCCAGGTGAAGATCGGCATGCGGAACATCGTCATGCCGGGCGCGCGCATCGTGATGATCGTCGTGATGAAGTTCACGGCACCGAGGATCGTGCCGAAACCGGACATGCCGAGCCCGAGCATCCAGAGGTTGCCGCCGATACCTGGTGAGAAGGTCGTCGATGCGAGCGGTTGATAGGCGAACCAGCCGAAGGATGCCGCGCCCTGCGGCGTGAAGAAGCCCGCGACGGCGATCAGCGAACCGAAGTTGAACAGCCAGTACGCGAAGGCGTTCAGGCGCGGGAACGCGACGTCCGGGGCTCCGATCTGGAGCGGCATCAGCACGTTGGCGAACCCGGCGAACAGCGGCGTCGCGAACATGAGCAGCATGATCGTGCCGTGCATCGTGAACAGCTGGTTGTACTGCTCACGCGTCTGGACGATCTCGAGGCCGGGCTCGAACAGCTGCGCGCGGATGATCAGCGCCATCACGCCGCCGATGAGGAAGTAGATGAACGAGGTGATCAGGTAGAGGTACCCGATGACCTTGTGGTCGGTGGAGGTGATCCACTTGACCATGATGTTGCCCTTGCGCTCGACCTTCGAGGCGCCGAACGGCTGCGACGTCGCCGTGGGGCGAGCCGGTGCTGTGGTGGTGCTCATCGCGGCTTACTCTTCCTCTTTCAGTTCGGGCGCGCCCGTGCCGGGCAGGTTCTGGTTGCGGTCGTACTCGCTCGACAGCTGGCCCTCCTGGCCGGCGTCGCGCAGCGACTCGATGTAGTCCTCGTACTCGGCCTCGGAGACGACCTCGACGTTGAAGAGCATGAGCGAGTGGTACTCACCGCAGAGTTCCGCGCACTTGCCGGCGTACGTGCCCTCGCGCTCCGGGACGAACGACATGTAGTTGGTCTTGCCCGGGAACATGTCCTTCTTGTAGAGGAAGTCCACGACCCAGAACGAGTGGATGACGTCGCGGGCCTCGAGGGCGATCTCGACGTTCGCGCCGACCGGCAGCACCAGGGTCGGCAGCTCCTCCTGCTTGACGGAGCCGGCGGGGCCCTCCTCGTCGAGCTGCGCCTGGATGCCGGCCGAGTAGACGTCCTCGTTCACGTAGTTGAAGTCCCACGCCCACTGCTTCGCGATCGCCTCGATCTTGACGTCGACGTCGTCCTCGGCGAACCGCTCCTCGATCGCCGCCTGGTCACGCGCGGTGAAGGCGAAGAAGCCGAGCACCAGGATGAGCGGCACGACGGTGTAGAACACCTCGATCGGCATGTTGTAGCGCAGCTGCACCGGCAGGCCCGTCTGGCCCTTGCGACGCCGGTAGGCGATCACCGCCCAGATCGTCAGGCCCCAGGTGACCACGCCCACGATGAGCAGCACGATCCACGAGGTGACCCACAGGCCGGAGATGCGCTCGGCGTGGTTGGTCGTGGGCGGCTCGCCCTCGACGAACCCGGGGAGGAATCCGTTCAGCTGTGCCTGCGTGCATCCGGCGAGGACGAGGCTGAGCGTCGCTGCGATCGGAACAGCAGCCCATCGGAGACGGCGATTGTGGCGCACCGGTGACCTTTCGGGAGACTCGAAGGCGCTTCTCAGCGAAGCGCATTGATCGGTCCTAGCCTACTCCGTACCGGCACCCCGGTCGTGCACGCTCGGCGTCCATTCAGCGAGATGTGCGGCGAAAAGGCGGACCACCTGCGGAAAATGCGGAAGGGAGACCCGCCGTGGCGGATCTCCCTTCCGGAAGCGACGTGGGTCTCAGTGGAACGAGTCGCCGCACGCGCAGCTGCCCTGCGCGTTCGGGTTGTCGATCGTGAAGCCCTGCTTCTGGATCGAGTCCTCGAAGTCGATGGTCGAACCGTCGAGGTACGGCACGCTCATCTTGTCGACCACGACCTCGACGCCGGAGAAGTCGACGACGGCATCGCCGTCGAGCATCCGCTCGTCGAAGTAGAGCTGGTAGATGAGGCCGGAGCAGCCGCCGGGCTGGACGGCGACGCGGAGACGGAGGTCGTCGCGCCCCTCCTGCTCGAGGAGGCTGCGCACCTTGGCGGCGGCGGGCTCGCTCAGCTTCACGCCGTGGGCGGCGTCGGTGATCGTGTCGCTCATGTCACTCCTCGGAAGTCTTCGGTGCCTCGATTGTACCCGCGCAGGCTGGGCAGCTCCCCCGCCGGCGTTGCCCGGGTGCGGCATCCGTGATCGTGCGGGCGACGTGCCTCAGGCGGAGGACCGCGCCTGGAGCCGGGCGAGCAGCGCCGCCTCGGTCAGCACCGCCCTCCGGAACACCCCGAGGTGGAGGGACTCGTTCGGGCTGTGCGCGCGCGAGTCGGGGTCCTCGACGCCCGTCACGAGGATCCGCGCGGCGGGGAACTCCTCGACGAGCTCGGAGATGAACGGGATGGAACCGCCCACGCCGATGTCCACGGGCTCCCTCCCCCATGCCTCGGCCATGGCCACGCGCGCCTCGGCGACCGCCCAACCGCTCGTGTCGACGAGGAACGGCTGGCCCGTGTCGACGTCGTCGATCGCCAGGTGGGCGCCGAAGGGGGCGCGCTCGCGCAGGTGCGCCTGCAACCCCGCCAGCGCCTCGCCGGCGTCCTGGCCGGGCGCGATGCGCGCGCTCAGCCGGACGGACACGCTCGGGAGAAGGGTGTTCGACGCGTTCGCGACGGAGGGGGCGTCGATCCCCGTCACCGTGATCGAGGGCTGTGCCCAGATGCGCGAGAGGATGCTGCCGCGGCCGATGGGCTCCACGCCGTCGAGCAGCCCCGTCTCGGCCCGCAGCTGCGCCTCCGGGTAGTCCGGCGTCGCGAGGTCCGCGGACCGCAGCCCTTCGACGGCGACGGCTCCGTCGGCGTCCCACAGGGAGTCCAGCAGGCGCACCGCCGCGAGCATCGCATCCGGCACCGCGCCGCCGAACATGCCCGAGTGCGAGGCGTGGTCGAGCGTCGAGACCGTGAGGCGGAAGGTCACGTTCCCGCGGAGCGCCACGGTGAGCGCCGGGGTGTCGACGTCCCAGTTGTTGGAGTCGGCCACCACGATCGCGTCGGCCTCGAGCAGGTCGCGGTTCTCCCGCAGGAAGGCCGCGAACGAGCGGGAACCGAACTCCTCCTCGCCCTCGATGAAGAGCGCGATGCCGAGGTCGAGGTCCTCGCCGACGACGTCGATGAGCGCACGGATGGCGGCCACGTGCGCCATGACGCCGGCCTTGTCGTCGGCCGCGCCCCGGCCGTACAGCCGGTCGCCGCGGAGCGTCGGCTCGAACGGGGCGGAGTCCCAGTCCTCGTCGCGCCCGGGCGGCTGCACGTCGTGGTGCGCGTACAGCAGGACGGTCGGCCGTCCGTTGCGGGCGGCGCGCCGCGCGACCACGGCAGGCTGGCCGAGTGCGGCCCCGTCGCCCTCGCCGATCGGCGCGCGACGGATGTCGACGACGTCGAAGACGCCGAGGTCGCGCACGAGCTCGGCGACCGCGTCCGCGCTCGCGGCGACGTGCGCGGGATCGAAGGCGGCCCACGAGACCGACGGGATGCGGACGAGACGAGTGAGATCGGCGACGGTGCGCGGGAAGCCTGCCTCCACCGCCTCACGCAGCCGTTCGACGGTCGGATCGGCGGAGTCGCGGGCAGGCTGGACGTCGGGTCGCAGGTCGGTCATGCGGGTAATCTTAAGGCGAACCGAATCGACGAGGACTCCCGTGGCAAAGCACCCCAGTACCGACCTCCCCGCTCCGCAGACCGGCGACGGCGACCACGCCGCACCCAAGGTCGGCAAGGGCGCCCCCACCCCGACCCGCGCCGAGCGCGAGGCCGCTCGGAAGCGTCCGCTCGTGCCGAACGACCGCAAGGAAGCGGCGCGCCAGGCCCGCGCGAAGGCCGCGGAGGCCCGGGAGCGGGCCCGGCTCGGCCTCGCGGCCGGCGACGAGAAGTACCTTCCGGCTCGCGATCGGGGTCCGCAGAAGAAGTACGTGCGCGACTACGTCGATGCGCGATTCAGCATCGGCGAGATCCTCATCCCCGTCATGTTCGTCGTGATCGTGCTCACGTTCGTGCCGAGCTACGAGGTGCAGACGATCGGCATCTTCGCCCTCTGGGCGTTCTTCCTCGTCTCGGTGGTCGACGTCATCATCCTCGGCTTCGTGCTGCAGCGGAAGCTCGCGGCCCGGTTCGGCGCCGACAAGGTCGAGCGGGTCCGCTGGTACGCCGCGATGCGCGCGCTGCAGCTCCGGCCGCTGCGCCTGCCCAAGCCCCAGGTCAAGCGGGGCCAGTACCCGGCCTGAGACTGCCCGGCGCTCCGACGGAGCCTCAGGACCGCGTGAAGACGCCCGCACGGATCAACGGGATCCGCGTCTCGTCGTCGGTCATCGAGCCGTGCTGGCCGACCATCGACTCGCCCCGGCGATCCGCTTCCCGCCGGTCGTAGTACGCGACGCCCGCGCGGGCCGAGATGAGGATGTCGGCGATGCGGTCCCGGTTGGCGGGGTCGACGTCGCCGTAGAGCCCGGCGGCCACCGCCTCGTCGCCGGAGAGCACCCACGCCCGTGCGCCCTCGGCCTCGCGCCATCCGTCGAGGAGTGCGGCCCGGTCGGTCGCCGGGAGGTCGGGCTCGAAGACGAGCCCGAGGCATCGCGGCTCCCCCGCCACGTGGCGGATCCCCTCGAGCAGGTCGGGCCTCGCATCGACGAACACGTGGCGGTGCGCCGGCACGTCGACCATGCCGTGGTCGGCCGTGACGAGCAGCCCGACGCCACGCGGCATCCGCCGTTCGAATGCGGCGACCTCGGCGTCGAGCGACTCGAGCGCGGAGATCCACCGGTCGGACTCCCAGCCGTGCGCATGCGCGATCTGGTCGAGCTCAGAGACGTAGACGTACACGAGCGCCGGCCCCTCCTGCACGACGCGCGCGGCCTCGGCGAAGCGGTCGGCGATCGTCGCGCCGGCCCGGTACTCGGCGCCGCGCAGGACCGCGCGGGTGAAGCCCGAGGTCGCGTAGCGCGTGCCGCCGACGGCGACGGCGCGGATGCCGCGCTCGAGCGCCTGGTCGAACACGGTCGCGTGCCGCTGCCACTCCTCCGGCACCATGCGGTCGTCCCAGCCGCTCAGCTGGTTCACGACGCGGTCGTGGCGGCGGTCCGGCACGCGGTAGCCCATCAGGCCGTGGACGCCGGGCATGAGCCCGGTGGCGAAGCTCGCGATCGCCGCCGCCGTCGTCGACGGGAACACCGTGCGGATCACGTCCCGCCTGGACATGCGGCCGGCCAGCGCGCGGGCGTGGCCGGAACGGGCCGCGAGATTGGCCGCGCCGAGGCCGTCGACGAGCACCACGACGGCCGAGGTCGCGGACGGCAGGCCGAGCGGGTTCGGGCCACCGGCCACGGATGCGAGGGCGGCGCCCAGGACTGCGGTGAGCCGCGGGGCTCCGTCGGCGGGCACCGGTAGCATGGCAGGCATCGCGCCCAGTCTGGCACAGGCCGGGCGCGGTCCCCGTTCCCCCGTGCGCGCATCGCGCCCTGCCCAGAGACGACGAATGACCCCAGGCAAGAACGAGTCCCCCGCCTCCCAGATCGCCGAGCGGATCGACGACGTCGACGTCGCCGAGGAGATGCAGGGCTCGTTCCTCGAGTACGCCTACTCGGTCATCTACTCGCGCGCGCTGCCGGATGCGCGCGACGGCCTGAAGCCGGTGCAGCGCCGCATCCTCTACATGATGAGCGACATGGGCCTCCGGCCCGATCGCGGCCACGTGAAGTCCGCCCGCGTCGTGGGCGAGGTCATGGGCAAGCTGCACCCGCACGGCGATTCGGCGATCTACGACGCGCTCGTCCGGCTCGCGCAGCCCTTCACGCTCCGCGTGCCGCTCGTCGACGGCCACGGCAACTTCGGGTCGCTCGACGACGGCCCGGCCGCCGCCCGCTACACCGAGGCGCGGATGGCGCCGCCCGCCATGTCGATGACCGACGACCTCGACGAGGACGTCGTCGACTTCGTCCCCAACTACGACAACTCGCACCAGCAGCCGGAGGTGCTGCCGGCCGCCATCCCGAACCTGCTCGTGAACGGGGCGAGCGGCATCGCGGTGGGCATGGCCACGAACATGGCGCCGCACAACCTCATCGAGGTCGTCGCGGCCGCGCGCCATCTGCTCGAGCACCCGCAGGCGACGCTCGACGAGCTCATGGAGTACGTGCCGGGCCCGGACTTCCCCTCCGGTGGCACGATCGTCGGCCTCGCGGGCATCCGCGACGCCTACGCGACCGGGCGCGGCTCGTTCAAGACCCGCGCGAAGGTGAGCATCGAGCAGCTCACCGCACGCAAGACCGGCCTCGTCGTCACCGAGCTGCCCTACCTCGTCGGCCCCGAGAAGGTCATCGAGAAGATCAAGGACGGCGTCAACGCCAAGAAGATCACGGGCATCGCGGATGTCACCGACCTCACCGACCGCAACCGCGGCCTGCGCCTCGTGATCGGCGTCAAGACCGGCTTCAACCCGCAGGCGGTGCTCGAGCAGCTCTACCGGCTCACACCGCTCGAGGACGGCTTCAACATCAACAACGTCGCCCTCGTCGACGGCCAGCCGCAGACGCTCGGCCTTCGCGAGCTACTCGAGGTGTACCTGGCGCACCGCATCCGGGTCGTGACCCGGCGCTCGGAGTTCCGCCTCGCGCGGCGACGCGAGCGCCTGCACCTCGTCGAGGGGCTGCTCATCGCGATCCTCGACATCGACGAGGTCATCCAGGTCATCCGCACGAGCGACGACGCGGATGCCGCACGCTCGCGCCTCATCGACGTGTTCGACCTCAGCCGACTGCAGGCCGAGTACATCCTCGAGCTCCGCCTCCGCCGGCTCACGAAGTTCTCGCGCATCGAGCTCGAGGCCGAGCGGGACCAGCTCCTCGCGGAGATCGCCGACCTCGAGGAACTCCTCGGCAGCGACGCGCGCATCCGCGCCCAGGTCGGCGAGGAGCTCAGCCGGGCGGCCGATCTCTACGGCACCCCACGGCGGACCATGCTGACCGAGGCGAAGGTCCAGCCGAAGACGCGCAAGGCGGTCGACCCGGCCGACCTCCAGCACGCCGACGTGCCCTGCCGGGTCATCCTGAGCGCCACCGGACGGATCGCCCGCATCGACGCAGCTGAGGGCACCGACGCCGTGCAGCTCGCACCCCCGGCGCGACGGGCCAAGCACGACGCCGTCCGCTCCGAGCTCGACACCACGAGCCGCACCGAGATCGGGGCGGTGACCTCCAAGGGACGCCTCATCCGGTTCTCGCCGCTCGAACTGCCCGTCCTGCCGGCCAACTCGGTGCACCTGGCGGCCGGCGTCAAGGCCGGCGAGTACCTCGCGCTCACCGATCGCGACGAGCGCGTCGTCGCCGTGGTCTCGCTGGAGTCGCCCAAGCCCATCGTGCTCGGCACCGAGCAGGGCGTCGTCAAGCGCGTCGCGCCCGGCACCTACCCGGCTCGACCGGACTTCGAGATCATCGCCCTGAAGCCGGGCGATCGCGTGATCGGGGCGTCCCAGGGCGGCGACGACGATGAGCTCGTCTTCGTCACCAGCGACGCCCAGCTGCTGCACTTCCCCGCCTCCGCGGTTCGCCCCCAGGGCTGCCCGGCGGGCGGCATGGCCGGCATCAAGCTCGCCTCCGGCGCGCGGGTCATCGACTTCGAGGCGCTCGCTCGCGACGACATCGACGGAGCGGTCGTCGTCACCGTCGCGGCAGCCAGCGACACGCTGCTCGGCGCCGACCCCGGTGCGGCCAAGGTCTCCGACTTCGCCGAGTACCCGGGCAAGGGCCGGGCGACCGGCGGAGTCCGCGCGCACCGGTTCCTCAAGGGCCAGGACGCCCTGTCGGTCGCGTGGGTCGGACCCGGCCCGGCGCACGCCCTCGCCGCGGACGGCACGGTGCGGGCCCTGCCCGAGGGCGGCGCCAAGCGCGACGGCTCGGGCCAGCCGCTCGAGGCGGTCGTGCAGGTCGTCGGGCGCGCCATCCGCTGACCTGGCCGGCCGACGGCGCGATCGGCTCCGATGCGCGCCCGGCCTGGACGTGGCCGAACGCCACGGAGCCGTCTGCTGCCCGCAAGGCCGAGTCAGGCGTCGATGCGGTCCCGCGTCAGCGCGGCGGCGCTGTCGACGATGAACTCCTTGCGCGGCGCCACCTCGTTGCCCATGAGCAGCTCGAAGACGCGACCTGCGTTCTCGGCGTCGGCCACGCCGACCCGCCGGAGCGTGCGGTACTGCCGGTCCATGGTCGTGGTCGCGAGCTGGTCGGCATCCATCTCGCCGAGCCCCTTGTACCGCTGGATCGGGTCCTGGTACTTCCTGCCCTGCTTGCGCAGCGTGGCGAGCACGCCGTTCAGCTCCGCTTCGGAGTACGTGTAGATCACGTCGTTCGGCTTCGAGCCGGGATTCATCACGACGACCCGGTGCAGCGGCGGCACGGCTGCGAACACGCGACCGTCCTCGATCATCGGCCGCATGTAGCGGAAGAAGAGCGTGAGGAGCAGGGTGCGGATGTGCGCGCCGTCGACGTCGGCGTCGCTCATGATGATGACCTTGCCGTACCGCGCCGCCGACAGGTCGAACGTGCGACCGGAGCCGGCGCCGATGACCTGGATGATCGAGGCGCACTCGGCGTTGCTCAGCATGTCGGCGATGCTGGCCTTCTGCACGTTGAGGATCTTGCCGCGGATCGGCAGGAGCGCCTGGTGCTCGCTGTCGCGGGCGAGCTTGGCGGTGCCGAGGGCCGAGTCGCCCTCGACGATGAACAGCTCGCTCTGCGCGACATCCGACGAACGGCAGTCGACGAGCTTCGCGGGCAGCGAGGAGGTCTCGAGGGCGTTCTTGCGCCGCTGGGTCTCCTTGTGGGTGCGTGCCGAGATGCGCGCCTTCATCTCGGAGACGATCTTCTCGAGCACCATCGCCGTCTGCGCCTTGTCGTCGCGCTTGGTCGAGGCGAACCGCTCCCCCAGCGCCTTCTGCACGACGGATGCCACGATCGAGCGGACGGCGGGGGTGCCGAGCACCTCCTTGGTCTGACCCTCGAACTGCGGCTCGGGCAGTCGCACGGTGAGCACCATGGTGAGTCCGGCGAGCACGTCGTCCTTCTCGATCTTGTCGTTGCCGACCTTGAGGCGGCGCGCGTTCTGCTCGACCTGCTGCCGGAGGAACTTCAGGAGCCCCTGCTCGAACCCCGCCTGGTGGGTTCCGCCCTTCGGCGTGGCGATGATGTTGACGAAGCTGCGGGTCACCGTGTCGTAGCCGGTGCCCCAGCGGAGCGCGACGTCGACGTGGCAGTGCCGTTCGACGTCGGTGGGGATCATCGCGCCGTGCTCGTTCAGCACCGGCACGGTCTCGGTGAAGCGGCCGTCGCCCGTGAGGCGCCAGACGTCGGTGACCGGACCGTCGACGGCGAGGTGCTCCACGAACTCGGAGATGCCGCCCTCGAAGCGGAACCGGTGCGTCTCCGGCTCCTCGCCCCGCTCGTCGATGACCGAGATGGCGAGGCCCGGGACGAGGAACGCGGTCTGCCGGGCGCGGTTCAGCAGCTCGTCGAGCTGGAAGGCGGCGCCCTTGGTGAAGATCTGCGGATCGGCCCAGTAGCGGACCCTCGTGCCCGTCACGGCCTTCGCGACACGCCCGACCTTGCGCAGTTCGCTCGATTGCTCGAACGGCGTGAACGGCGACTGCGGCGAGGGCGCGCCGCGATCGGCGAAGACGCCGGGCTCGCCGCGGTGGAACGACATCGCCCACGTCGCGCCGCCCCGATCGACCTCGACGTCGAGTCGCTCGGACAGCGCGTTGACGACCGAGGCGCCGACGCCGTGCAGGCCGCCCGACGCGGAGTAGGAGCCCGAGCCGAACTTGCCGCCCGCGTGCAGCTTGGTGAAGACCACCTCGACGCCCGAGAGCCCGGTCTTCGGCTCGACGTCGACCGGGATGCCGCGCGCGCGGTCGCGCACCTCGACGCTGCCGTCGGCGTGGAGCACCACGTCGATCTCGCTGCCGTGGCCGCCGAGCGCCTCGTCGACCGAGTTGTCGATGATCTCCCAGAGGCAGTGCATGAGGCCCCGGGAGTCGGTCGAGCCGATGTACATGCCCGGTCGCTTGCGGACGGCCTCGAGGCCCTCGAGCACGGAGAGATGGCGGGCGGAATAGTCGGAGCTCACGTCGCACAAGCCTACTGAGGGCCACCCCCGATGCAGGCCAGGCGCTTCGCGGTCAGCGAAATGCGGGTCCGCACGGAAGGTTCGCAGCACCGCGCGTGTTTTCATTGGTGAACGGAATGATCGGATCGTGAGCAATGGAGGAGGCGCCATGACCCAGTACACCGACACCGCCGGTGCGGTCGACGAACTCGACACCCCCCACGAGCTCACGGCGCTCGACCGGTGCGACGCCTGCGGCGCGCAGGCCTACATCCGCGTGGTCGTCTCCAGCGGCGAGCTGCTCTTCTGCGCCCACCACGGCCGCAAGCACGAAGAGAAGCTGTCGCAGATCGCCCACAGCTGGCACGACGAGTCGAGCCGGCTCCTCACCGACACGCGCGACTGAGCGCGCCCCAGACGACACGAACGCCCCGGAGCGATCCGGGGCGTTCGTCGTGTTGCGAGCCGAACGGATGCCGCGGCCGGAACCCCGGTCAGACGGCGGCGTTCACCCCGGCCGCGCGCAGCTGCGCCTGCCGAGCCGTCTCGGCGTAGCCGTCGACCTCCGCGGTGCGCGCTCCGGGAGCGTACTCGAGCCCGGCACGCTCGCACATCCTCCGCAGGATCGCGTCGGCCAGCACGGGGTTCTTCGCCAGGACGGGGCCGTGCAGGTGGGTTCCGATGACGTCGCCCATGCGGACGCCCTCCTGACCCGACCTCCGGCCGTTGCCGGTGCCGGCGCGCACCCGCCCGAGCGGCGACGCCTCGGCGCCCACGTAGTCGCGCGCGTGGTTCTCGAAGCCCACGAGCAGCCCGATGCGCGGCACCTGCACGACGAGGTCGCCGGCGATGCGGTGCTCACGCGGCACGCCGCGACCGGCGACGATGCCGAGGCCCTCGACGGTCGATCCGTCGGCCCGCTCGATCCCCCAGCTCAGCAGCTCCCAGCCGGTCCCGACCGCGAGGATGGGCACGCCTTCGGTACCCCACCGCCGCAGTTCGTCGACGAGCGCGAGCAGCCGCTCGCGCGCGACGTCGAGGGAGGCGTCGCTTCCTGAGCCGAGCACGACCGCGTCGACCCGCTCCGGAAGGTCGGCCGCCTGCTCGACGGCGACGACGCGCGCGTCGAGGCCCGCCCAGCGCGCCCGGGCGGCGAGCACCGCCGCGTTCTCGGCGTCGCCGTTCGTGTTCTGCAGCGAGGGCAGCAGCGAGACGATCGTGAGGGTCATTCCGCTCCCGTGAGTCCGAGGTGGGACCGGGTGCGGCGCATCGAATCGGCCGAGAAGACGATCGTCTTGATGCCGGATGCGGGCGCCGGTGCCGCGAGGAAGTCGTCGAGCGCGCGACCGAGGTCGGGCTCGACCCGGTCGATCTCGACGCCGTCGTAGGCGAGCATCAGCGCCGCCTCCGCGGCCTTCGAGCCGCTCACGATGGACACGCGGCCGAGCGAGGAGGCGTCGGCGGGCCAGAAGTACGAGGGGTCGCGGACGTCGGAGCCGATGGCGAAGAGGACCTGCTCGGTGCCCGGTGCGATGCTGTCGACGTTGAGCTGGTAGCTCGCGGGGTTCTGGACGAGGACGAAGTCGACCTCCTGGCCCCGCACCGTCACGCGCTCGCCCCGGCCGAACACGGCGGGAATCGCGCTCAGCGCGGCCGCCGCGGTCTCGGACGAGAACCGCTCCCCCAGCACCTGCTTCGCCGTGGCGTAGGCGGCCGCGGCATCGACCGCGTAGTGCGTACCGCGGGCCGGCAGGCCGACGGGCACGGATGCCGCACCGTCGGCGAGCACGGTCGAGGCGCCGTCGACGGATGCCACGACGACCCCGTCGGCGGGGTCGAGCCGCGTCGGGCTGGTCTCCGTGTGGCCGAGCCCGCGGGGCGCCGCCGCGAGGACGTCCGCGGAGACGCCGAAGCGGCGCACCGCCACCTCGGGTCGCAGGGCCGCGGCCAGTCGCATCAGGTACGCGTCGTCGGCGTTCGCCACGACGGCCTCGTGGGCGCGGTCGGCGATGCGCGCGAGCATGCCGGCGACCATCTCGGAATCGTGGAATCGATCGATCTGGTCGACCATGACGTTGGTCAGCGTCACGATCCGAGCGTCGACGCCCTGCATGACGAGCGCGCCGTGGCCCTCGTCCATCTCGAGGACCGCGACATCCCCGGGCACGCGGCCGCGCCAGTCGGCCTGCTCGAGGAGCGCCGAGGTGAGGCCCTGGCTGATGTTCGCCGTCGAGGGGTTCGTGAACACGCGCTCGCCGTGGGCACGCAGGATCGCCACGAGCATCTTCGTGGTCGTGGACTTGCCGCTCGACCCCGAAACCACGACGAGCCCCTGCGGGAATCCGGAGAGCGTGGACTTCAGGTAGCCCGGCGCGATGCGGTTGACGATCAGGCCGGGAACCGCCGATCCGCCGCCCGGCTTGCGCAGCCGAGCGGCGAACCTGACGAGCCGGCCGACGAGGATCGCCGGCGCGTACTTCACCGCGGGCCTACTCGAGGTAGTCGCGGAGCGACTGCGAACGCGACGGGTGACGGAGCTTCGCCATCGTCTTCGACTCGATCTGGCGGATGCGCTCACGCGTCACGCCGAACGTGTCGCCGATCTGGTCGAGGGTCTTCGGCATGCCGTCCCCGAGCCCGAACCGCATGCGGATGACGCCGGCCTCGCGCTCGCTCAGGGAGTCGAGGAGCGACTCGAGCTGCTTCTGCAGCATCGTGAAGCCCACCGCGTCGGCCGGCACGACCGCCTCGGTGTCCTCGATCAGGTCGCCGAACTCGCTGTCGCCGTCCTCGCCGAGCGGGGTGTGCAGCGAGATGGGCTCGCGCCCGTACTTCTGCACCTCGATGACCTTCTCGGGAGTCATGTCGAGTTCCTTCGACAGCTCCTCGGGCGTGGGCTCGCGGCCGAGGTCCTGCAGCATCTGCCGCTGGACGCGGGCGAGCTTGTTGATGACCTCGACCATGTGCACCGGGATGCGGATGGTGCGGGCCTGGTCGGCCATCGCACGCGTGATGGCCTGGCGGATCCACCAGGTCGCGTACGTGGAGAACTTGAAGCCCTTGGTGTAGTCGAACTTCTCGACCGCGCGGATGAGACCCAGGTTGCCCTCCTGGATCAGGTCGAGGAACTGCATGCCGCGACCGGTGTAGCGCTTGGCGAGCGACACCACGAGGCGCAGGTTCGCACCGAGCAGGTGGCTCTTGGCGCGCTGGCCGTCGCGGGCGACCCACTGGAGCTCGCGGCCGAGCTGGGACTTCTTCTCGGCGTCGGACATGTGCGACAGCTTCTCTTCGGCGAAGAGGCCCGCCTCGATGCGCATCGCCAGCTCGACCTCTTCGGCCGCGTTCAGGAGCGCGACCTTGCCGATCTGCTTGAGGTAGTCCTTCACCGGGTCGGCGGTCGCGCCGGTGATCGTCGTGGAGTAGACCGGGATCTCGTCCTCGTCGTCGGAGGCCCGCAGGACGAGCGCGCCCGTGGGGTGCGGCTCAGCCGGGATGGGCTTGGCCTCCTCTTCCTCCTCCGCCGGAGCGGGGGCGGCCTCGTCGGCCGGTGCCTCCTCGGTCGCGTCGGCGCTGTCGACGACCTCGGTCGCGTCGACCTCGGTGTCGTCGAGCTCCTCGGGCTCGACCTCCACCTCCTCGTCGTCGACGTCGGCGCCGGCCGCCTTGGCGGACTTGGCCTTGGCGGCCTTCGCGGTGGAGGTGCGCGGGGTCTTCGACGCGGTCGTGGCGCGCTTGCCGCCCTTGGCGGCGGTGGTCTTCTTCGTCGCGGTGGAGCGCTTCGACGTGGAGCCGGCGGCGGTCGTCGCCTCGGCCTCGTCGGTCGCCGCCGTGGTGGCCTTGGTTGCCATGCGTTTGAACCTCTTCCTCACCGTCGCGCGCGGTGCCCGAGCTCGGACACGCGGGAGAACGTCGCGATCCGGCGATTTCGGACACGATGAGGACCCATGTCAAGTCCGCGTCGTCGGCGGCGCGAGCCGCACGGCGGACCAGAACGGGTCCTTCCCCCCATTATACAGGGCGACGTGCGTCGTCCGTCCCGCGACACCGCCGGGATCGGGCGCACTTCACCCATCGTTCTGGTGCAACGCGTGGCGCCTGCGCGGCATTCCCCTCCCGCCGGTCAATTCCGCTCATCGTCGCGATTGCGCCGGAACGCGAGGAACTTCTCCAGCTCGGCCGCGATCTCGTCGGCCGACGGCGGCTCGCCGTCCTCATCGGTCAGCGGCGACCGCAGCGTGGTGCCCTCCATGTAGGCGTCGTGCCGTTCCTCGAGCGCGTGCACGAGCTTGGCGAGCTCGCCGTTCTCCGCGACCTGCTCGTCGATCCGCGCGGTGAACTCGCGACCCTGCTCGCGGAGCGCGTCGGTCGGGAAGATCCGCCCGGTCGATGCGGTGATCGCTTCGAGGGCCGCGACGGCCGAGGTCGGGTACTCGGCATCGGCGAGGTAGTGCGGCACGAGCAGCACGAAGCCGCTGGTGGGGTGGCCGCGCTCCTGGAGACGGAACTCGACCAGGTGCAAGGCGTTCGAGGGCACCTGCGTGGTCGGTCGCCACACCGACATCGATTCGACGAGGTCCGCCCGGTTCCCGCTGACGGTCACGCCGATGGGGCGGGTGTGCGGCACGGGCATGGGGATCGAGTTGATCCAGGTGGTCGAACCGACCTCGAGTCGATCGATGAGGTCGAGCACGGCGCGGCTGAAGCGCTCCCACTGGAAGTCGGGCTCGAAGCCGGTCATGAGGAGGAACGGCTGGCCGAGCTCGTCGCGGGCGAGGTCGAGCGCGAGGCGCGGCGGCCGGTAGTCGGTGAGGTGGTCCTCCTGGAACAGGATGATCGGCCGTCGCGCGCGGTAGTCGAGCAGCTCGTCGGCGTCGAAGGTGGCGACGGTCCTCGTCTCGAGGGTCGAGCGCAGGTACTCGGTCGTCTGCGCGACCGCGCCGCCCGCATCCGCGAATCCGGTCAGGCCCGCCACGAGCGGCAGGCCGGGCGGCACCTCGACGGTCGGGTCGAACTCGTAGAGGGAGCGGGGATCGCGCATGCTCCAAGGCTACTGACGCCGCGCCCGCCCCCGTCCGGATGCGGGACGCGGGCGATGATGCCCACAGCGAACACCTACGATCGGTTCCATGCCCGTTCCCAGCCTCGAGCTCAGCACCGCCCTCCCCTCCGACTCCGACGCCGATGCCCTCCTCGTCTTCGCCCGTCGCGGCACCGACGGACCGGAGGTGCTCGCTCCGGTCGGATTCGAGTGGGTGCCGGGCGCACTCGCGGCCCTGGGTGCGAAGGCCGGGGCCGACGAGGTCACCCGGCTCGTCGCACCGGGCGAGCGGACCCGCGTGGTGGCGGTGTGCGGCCTCGGCGAGGCGACGGATGCCGCAGCCTTCCGCCTCGCAGCCGGCGCGGGTTCGCGCGCGCTGAGCGCGGCGGCGACCGTGGCGGTCGCGCTGCCGGAGGGCACCGCGGCGGACGTCGCGGAAGCGGCCCTCGAGGGCGCCGCACTCGGCGCCTACGGCTACTCGCGCTACCGCGAAGCGCCGGCCGGCCCCGAGCGCGTGGTGCTCCTCACGGAGCACGACGGCGACGCCGTCCGGCTCGACCGCATCCGGGCGACCGCGGCGGCCGTCGCCCGGGCCAAGGACCTCGTGAACGCGGCGCCCAACGACCTGCCGCCCGCGGTCCTCGCCGACGCCGCCGCCGAGGCGGCATCCGCCGTGGGCATCGACGTCCGCGTGCTCGACGAGGAGGCGCTCGTCGCGGAGGGCTTCGCCGGCATCGCCGCCGTCGGCGCAGGGTCGTCGCGCCCGCCGCGGCTCGTGCGCCTCGAGTACGCGCCGGACGCGGCATCCGTTCACCTCGCCCTGGTCGGCAAGGGCATCACGTTCGATTCCGGCGGGCTCTCGCTGAAGCCCGGAGCGTCGATGGTCGGCATGAAGTCGGACATGGCGGGCGCCGCCGCGGTGCTCGCGGCGATGGTCGCGATCGCCGAGCTCGGCGTGCCCGTCCGCGTGACCGGATGGCTCTGCCTCGCCGAGAACATGCCGTCGGGCCACGCCGCGCGCCCCAACGACGTGATCCGGATGAAGGGCGGCACCACGGTCGAGGTCCTGAACACCGACGCCGAGGGCCGGCTCGTCATGGCCGACGCGCTCGCCGCGGCCAGCGAGGAACGCCCGGACGCGATCGTCGACGTGGCGACCCTCACCGGCGCGCAGGTCGTCGCGCTCGGCAACCGCATCGCCGGCCTCATGGGCGACGACGACCTCGTCGCCGAGGTGCGACGGGCAGCGGATGCCGCGGGCGAGGCCGTGTGGCCCATGCCGCTGCCGTCCGACCTGCGGCCGCTGCTAAAGTCGGACGTGGCCGACCTGGCCAACACGAAGCTCGGCACGGTGGTGCCGGGGATGCTGCTCGCGGGCGTGTTCCTCCAGGAGTTCGTGGGTCGCCGCGACGGCGACGACGGACCGCGCATCCCGTGGGCGCACCTCGACATCGCGGGCCCCTCGTTCAACACCGGATCCGCCTGGGGGCACACCGGCCCGGGCGCCACCGGCGCCGCCGTCCGCACCCTCGTCGCGCTGGGCGAGCAGCTCGCCGCCAGGTAGTAAGGTCGTAGGGGCGATCACCGCCCTGCAGCCTGCCCGGCCATGAGCCGGGGCAGTTCTCGCCGCAGATCCGACGCGCAAGGGAGATTCCGGTTTGTCCGAGCAGAACTTTGACCTCGTCATCCTCGGAGGCGGCAGCGGCGGCTACGCGGCCGCGCTGCGCGCCGTGCAGCTGGGCCTCACGGTGGCCCTCGTCGAGAAGGACAAGCTCGGCGGCACGTGCCTCCACCGCGGGTGCATCCCGACCAAGGCGCTGCTCCACGCCGCCGAGGTCGCCGACAACTCCCGCGAGTCGTCGAAGTTCGGCGTCCGCTCGACGTTCGAGGGCATCGACGTGCCCGCCGTGACGAAGTACCGCGAGGGCATCGTCGCCAGCAAGTTCAAGGGCCTCCAGGGCCTCATCAAGGCGCGCGGCATCACCGTCGTCGAGGGCGAGGGCCGCCTCGTCGCCCCGAACGCGGTGCAGGTCGGCGACCAGCGCCTTGTCGGCAAGAACGTGGTGCTCGCCACCGGCTCCTACTCCCGCTCGCTCCCCGGCCTCGAGATCGGCGGCCGCGTGATCACGAGCGAGCAGGCGCTCGAGCTCGACTTCGTCCCGCAGAAGGTCGCGATCCTCGGCGGCGGCGTGATCGGCGTCGAGTTCGCGAGCGTGTGGAAGTCCTTCGGCTCCGACGTGACGATCATCGAGGCGCTCCCCCACCTCGTCCCCAACGAGGAGGAGTCGATCTCCAAGCAGCTCGAGCGCGCGTTCCGCAAGCGCGGCATCGACTACAAGCTGGGCGTCCGCTTCCAGGGCGTCACGCAGCACGATGACGGCGTCGTCATCACGCTCGAGAACGGCGACACCATCGAGGCCGAGCTCCTGCTCGTCGCGGTCGGACGCGGTCCCGTCACCGCGAACCTCGGCTACGAGGAGGCCGGCGTCACGATCGACCGCGGCTTCGTCATCACCGACGAGCGCCTCCGCACGAGCGCGCCCGGCGTGTACGCCGTCGGCGACATCGTCCCCGGCCTGCAGCTGGCCCACCGCGGCTTCCAGCAGGGCATCTTCATCGCCGAGGAGATCGCGGGCCTGAACCCGATCGTCGTCGAGGACGTCAACATCCCCAAGGTGACCTACTGCGAGCCCGAGGTCGCCTCGATCGGCTACACCGAGGCGAAGGCCGCCGAGAAGTTCGGCGCCGACCAGGTCTCCTCCTACGAGTACAACCTCGCGGGCAACGGCAAGAGCCACATCCTCGAGACGAGCGGGTCGATCAAGGTCGTGCGCGTGAACGACGGCCCCGTCGTCGGCGTCCACATGATCGGCGCCCGCGTGGGCGAGCTCATCGGCGAGGCCCAGCTCGCCGTCAACTGGGAGGCGTACCCCGAGGACATCGCCCCGCTGGTGCACGCGCACCCGACGCAGAACGAGGCGCTCGGCGAGGCGTTCCTGAAGCTCGCGGGCAAGCCGCTCCACGCGCTCTGATCCCGGGCCGCCGAAACACGACTGCAATAAGCTAGAACGCGTCACACGCTGTGAAGGAGACAAGCGCATGAGCGAATCCGTCAGCCTCCCGGCACTCGGTGAGAGTGTCACGGAGGGCACGGTCACCCGCTGGCTGAAGAACGTGGGAGACCGTGTCGAGGTCGACGAGCCGCTGCTCGAGGTCTCGACCGACAAGGTCGACACCGAGATCCCGTCGCCCGTCGCGGGCGTCATCGAGGCGATCCTCGTCCAGGAGGACGAGACCGTCGAGGTGGGCACCGCCCTCGTCACGATCGGTGACGGCTCCGGCGCGGAGTCCGGTGAGGCGCAGCCCGCGGAGTCCGGTGAGGCGCAGCCCGCCGAGACCCCCCAGGCGGAGGCGCCGGCCGCCGAGGCGCAGCCCGCCGAGGCGCCCACCGCGTCGCCCGTCGAGCAGCCGTCCGCTCCCGCCACGCCGCCGGCAGACCAAGGCCCCTCCGCCCCGGCACAGGCCGAACCGCAGCAGGCCCCCGCGCCGCAGGCGCCCGCCGCTCCGTCGGAGCTCGGCGGGTACGAGTCGCCGGCCCCGGCCGAAGAGAGCGCGGCTCCCGCCGAGTCCACACCCCAGGCCGCGCCGGCCCCGCAGCAGGCCCCGGCGCAGGCCGAGCCCCAGCAGGCTCCGGCGCAGGCCCAGCCTGAGCCGCAGCAGGCGCCCGCGCAGCCCGCCGCCCCCGCGCAGGAGGCTCCGCAGTCCGGTGGCGCCCACGCCGGCCCGTCCGGCTACGTCACGCCGATCGTGCGCAAGCTCGCCAACGAGCAGGGCGTCGACCTCGCGTCGGTGCAGGGCACCGGCGTCGGCGGACGCATCCGCAAGCAGGACGTGCTCTCCGCCGGCTCCGCGCCGGCGGCCGCTCCGGCCGCCGAGGCCGCGCCGGCTCGCCAGCAGCTCGAGACCTCGCCGCTGCGCGGCACCACCCAGCCGATGACCCGGCTGCGCAAGGTCGTCGCCGAGCGCGCCGTGGTCTCGATGCAGTCGACGGCCCAGCTCACCTCGGTCGTCGAGGTCGACGTCACGCGTGTCGCCCGTCTCCGCGACCGTGTGAAGGGCGAGTTCCTCGAGAAGACCGGCACGAAGCTGTCCTTCCTGCCGTTCTTCGCCCTGGCCGCCGTCGAAGCGCTGCGCGCCTACCCGATCATCAACTCGACCGTCGACGGCGAGTCGATCGTCTACCCCGAGCGCGAGAACCTCAGCATCGCGGTCGACACGGAGCGCGGTCTGCTCACCCCGGTCGTCCGCGACGCGGGCGAGCTCGACCTCGCGGGCCTGTCGAAGCAGATCGCCGACCTGGCCGAGCGCACGCGGAACAACCAGCTCAAGCCCGACGAACTGGCCGGCGGCACGTTCACGCTGACCAACACCGGCTCGCGCGGCGCGCTGTTCGACACGCCGGTGGTCTTCCTCCCCCAGACGGCCATCCTCGGCACGGGCATCGTGGTGAAGCGGCCGGTCGTCATCTCGGAGGACGGGTCGGACGCGATCGCCATCCGCTCGATGGTGTACCTCGCCCTGTCGTACGATCACCGGATCATCGACGGCGCCGACGCCGCCCGGTTCCTCACCGCGGTCAAGGCACGCCTCGAGGAGGGCGACTTCGAGGGCGACCTCGGGATCTAGTCGAACCACTCCCGCAGACGCCAACCGGCCTCGCTCCGCATCATCAGGAGCGAGGCCGGTTCGCGTTCGACCTCGCTCCAGGGCACGGTGAGCACGACCGCATCCCCCAGGTCGGCAGCCACCGTGATCGCGTCGAGATCGACGTCGTCCGGTGCCGGGCCGTCGGCGTCGATCTCACCCCGATCACGGACGGCGATCGGCGAGCCCGGCTGGTCGACCGCGAGCACGCAGTCGACATCGCGCGCGGCAAGGCACGTCTGCCGGATCTCCAGCAGGGCGGCCGCCGCAGCCACCGGGTCCTCGGGCAGGTCCGCGAGCGACGCTCGGGCAGGGATCGCGCCCGCGTCGGCCCCGGGAGGACCGAGTCGGTCGTCGAGGTCACCGACCTCCGGCGCATCCGCGCCCGCGGTCGGGGTGGTCGTCCCGCTGTCGGCCCCCGACTCGGCCGAGGACGCCGGAGGGACCGCGGTGAGCAGCGCGACGAGGGCGGCGGCGCCGATCAGGCCACCGGCGAGCAGCGCCGGTCGGCGCTGACGCGTCCAGTCCGACATCCGGCGGACTGCCTGCGCCCGGGGATCGGCGTCCAGCGCCGAGGCCAGTCCATCGACGGCGTCCGGCGAGAGCTGCAGCAGGGCGGCGAGTCGCCCTCGTCGTGCCGGTGCTCCGGGATCGCGTTCGGCGGACTCGTCGGCCGGCGAGACCGGCTCCGCCGGCGCGTCCGCGATCCCGAGCGCCCTCGAACGGAGCGCGGGCACCTCCGGCGGTCGACGGAGCACCGAGGCGACGATCGGCTCCGCGGGCGCGACCGCGAAGAGCGCTCGCTCGAGTTGCGCTTCGACGCGTTCGAACGGCCGCGCCTCCAGCGCCGCGCGGAGGAGCTCGGTCGGTCCGGAGAAGGCGGACGGGTCGGAACACCGGGCGGCGACGTCCTCGATGAGGCGGAGCATGGCGGCGTGCCCCTCGCGAACAACCGCGACGCGGTCCGCTGCGGTGGCGAACCGGTCGGTGCGCCGAAGGGCCCCCAGTCCGAGCAGCCGGGGCCGACCGGAGTCGTCGATCACGAGGTCGAACCGGGCGAGACGGGTGTGGACGAAGCCCCGATCCGCGAGACCGCGAAGCGCGACGACGACCGGCGCGAGTGCGGTCACGGCCTGTCCCGGAGCGAGTCCGTCGGCGAGCAGCTCCGAGAGCGGACGGCCCGCCACCCTCTCGACCACCAGGCAGCCCCGGCCGTCGCGCACGTTCGCGACATCCAGCAGGCGCGGCAGGGTACCGGTGGCATCGGCCTCCATCGCCTCGATCTCGGTGGTGATCGCCTCGTCGTCGGATCCCGGCCCGTAGACGCGCATGACGACGAGCGGCGCACTCGAGGCCACGGCCTCGGCGTCCTCCGGCGCGAATGGGGAGCGCCCGGAAGCGCCATCCGCGACCGCCAGGTAGATATCGGCCCGATCACCGGCGGCGAGCCGGCGCAGGAGCCGGTAGCCCGCGAGCGCGGTGTCGGTCGACGTCGTCTCTTCTGACGCGTCGGACGCGCACCGGGCGGACTCGTCGGCAGCGCGCGGGTCGGCACGTCGTGCGGCTCGCGATCGGGGAAGTCGGATGGACGGCTTCGGCATGGGCCGATCGTCCCGTCTCCGGACGCGCCGACGGCCACGCCGCCAGCTGGTAGGGGTACGGCGAAGGACCTCACGGCGCTGGGGAGGACGGGTCGTCCACCTAGACTAGGCCCCATGCTCGACTACGTCGTCACGGGGCTAAGCGCCAACTCCGTGCCGTACAGCGAGGGCCTCTCCCTCCAGCGCGCCGTCCATCAGGCGGTGGTCTCCGGTGAGCGACCGGACACCGTCATCCTCCTCGAACACGAGCCGGTGTACACCGCCGGCAAGCGGACCGCCCCCGACGAACGACCGAGCGACGGCACGCCCGTGGTCGACGTCGACCGGGGCGGCAAGATCACCTGGCACGGACCGGGCCAGCTCGTCGGCTATCCGATCCTGCGCCTGGCCGAACCCATCGACGTCGTCGGCTACGTCCGACGCCTCGAAGGGGTGCTCATCCGGGTGCTCGACGACTTCGGCATCCGAGGGGAACGCGTCGAGGGTCGTTCCGGGGTCTGGATCCTCCGGGACGGCATCGAGGAGAAGATCGCCGCCATCGGCATCCGCGTCGCCGACGGGGTCACCATGCACGGCTTCGCGCTCAACTGCTCGAACTCCCTCGACCCGTACGAGAAGATCGTCGCCTGCGGGATCCGGGATGCCGGCGTCACGACCATGACGCGCGTGCTCGGGCGGCCCGTGGCTCCGGCGGAGGTCGTGCCGTCCGTGCGCGCGCGACTCGCTGCCGAGTTCGCGCCGGCCGAGGGGGTGGCCGCATGAGCGCCGATCCCGCCGGCCGCCGCATGCTCCGCCTCGAGGTCCGCAACGCGCAGACGCCCATCGAGCGGAAGCCCGAGTGGATCAAGACGCGCGCGAAGATGGGGCCCGAGTACCGGCAGCTCCAGCAGTTGGTGAAGGGCGAGGAACTGCACACGGTCTGCCAGGAGGCCGGATGCCCGAACATCTACGAGTGCTGGGAGGATCGCGAGGCGACGTTCCTCATCGGGGGCTCCCAGTGCACCCGGCGGTGCGACTTCTGCCAGATCGACACCGGCAAGCCCGCGGACTACGACGTCGACGAGCCGCGCCGGGTCGCCGAGTCGGTCGTCCGGATGCAGCTGCGGTACTCCACCGTCACGGGGGTGGCCCGCGACGACCTGCCCGACGAGGGCGCCTGGCTGTACGCCGAGACCATACGCGAGATCCACCGCCAGTCCCCCGGCACGGGCGTGGAGATCCTCGTGCCCGACTTCTCCGGCCGTCCCGAACTGCTCGGCGAGGTCTTCTCGGCGAAGCCCGAGGTGTTCGCGCACAACGTCGAGACGGTGCCGCGCATCTTCAAGCGCATCCGTCCGGCGTTCCGATACGAGCGATCGCTCGACGTGATCACGCAGGGCCGCGACGCCGGGCTCATCACGAAGTCGAACCTGATCCTCGGCATGGGCGAGGACCGGTCCGAGATCTCGCAGGCGCTCCGCGACCTGCACGACGCCGGAACGGACATCATCACGATCACGCAGTACCTGCGGCCGAGTCCCCGGCACCTGCCGGTCGCACGATGGGTCCGACCCGAGGAGTTCGTCGAACTCAAGGCGGAGGCCGAGGAGATCGGATTCCTCGGCGTGCTCGCGGGGCCCCTCGTCCGCTCGTCCTACCGGGCCGGCCGGCTCTGGGCGCAGTCGATGCGCGCCAAGGGCCGCACGCTGCCGCCGGAACTGTCGCATCTCGCGGATGAGTCGCTCGGGTTCGCGCAGGCCGTCGGCTGAGCTGTACGGGCGGCCCCCTCGGACGTCCGAGGGGGCCGCCCGCCGCCGGTATCCTTGACGCATGGCACGCACCAAGGACGCCGGGTCCTCCCCCAAGCCCCGCAAGGAGCCCGGCCGCATGAAGCAGATGTGGCAGGTCTTCCAGATGACCCGCCGCTACGACTCGAGCGCCCAGTGGCTCATGCTCCTCGGCTTCCTGCTTCCGATCCTCGTCAGCCTCGGCCTCGCGCTCTGGCTCGCGGGCGGCAACGGCTTCACGATCGCGCTCTGGATCGTCGCGGGCGTGCTCGCCGGCATCCTCATCGCGCTCGTGATCCTCGGACGACGAGCCGAGCGCGCCGCGTACTCGCAGATCGACGGTCAGCCCGGTGCCGTCGGCGCGGTCCTCCGCAGCGGCCTGCGCGGTGGCTGGGTGGGCAACGAGATGCCTGTCGCGGTCAACGGCAAGACGCAGGACGCGGTCTACCGTGCGGTGGGCCGCGGCGGCGTGGTGCTGATCAGCGAGGGTCCCAGGTCGCGCACGACGCGGATGCTCGAGGACGAGAAGCGCAAGATCAACCGCGTGCTCCCGAACGTCCCCGTGACGCTCCTCTCGGTGGGTCACGAGGAGGGTTCGGTCGAGCTGCACCGCCTCCCCGCCACGCTGCGCAAGAAGAAGCGGACCCTCACCAAGCCCGAGGTCCTCGCGGTGACGAACCGGCTGAACTCGCTTCAGGCGTCGCTGCCGATCCCGAAGGGCATCGACCCGATGAAGGTGCGCCCGCAGCGCGGCAAGATGCGCTGACCGACGACTCCCACCTGCGGCATCCGTTCACTCGAGCGGATGCCGCCGTCCTCTCAGGCGCGGATCAGGACTGTGCCCGCCGCCTTGTCGTGCAGGCCGCGCTGGTCGGAGTCCCAGATCAGGGCGGGAATGACGAAGACGAGGAGCAGAGTGCGCACGACCGGTCGCCAGGGGCCGACCCATCCCCCGCCGAGCGGGACGACGCGCAGTCCGAGCGCGCGGTGGCCGATGCTGCCGCCGATGGTGGGGATGAAGAGCACCTGCATGAGCGCGAACAGGCCCAGCGTGGCCCACGATTGCGCGTTCGAGGCGTAGGGGCCGACGAGCAGCGCGATGACGTTCGCGATCGCCCAGTCGATCAGCAGCGCCGCGAATCGCCGGCCGAGCCTGGCGACGGAGCCGATGCCCTCTTCCGGGAGGCCGAGCCGCTCCCCCGGGTACCGGCTCGGCTCGAGGTCTCCGGACGGGGCGGGGGCAGGCTGGCTCACCGGACGATTCTACCGGGGCCCGGTCCGCGTAACACGGCGGAAACATTCGCGTCATGGTCGGGAAACGGCACCCGGCTACCGTCGTGAGCGGTCGAACGACTGCGTCTCGCCCCCCAACCCGCCTTGGAGCACCGTCACATGTTCAGTGATTCTTCCGAAGTCCTCAAGTTCATCAAGGAGACGGACGTCAAGTTCCTCGACATCCGTTTCACCGACCTCCCGGGTGTGCAGCAGCACTTCAACATCCCGGCCGCCACCGTCGACGAGGACTTCTTCACCGTCGGCCAGCTGTTCGACGGCTCCTCGATCCGCGGTTTCGCGTCGATCCACGAGTCCGACATGCAGCTCATCCCCGACGTCTCGACGGCCTACGTCGACCCGTTCCGCGCCGAGCGCACGCTGGTCATGGTCTTCGACATCTACAACCCGCGCAACGGCGAGATCTACGCGAAGGACCCGCGCCAGGTGGCCAAGAAGGCCGAGAAGTACCTCGCGTCGACCGGCATCGCCGACACCGCGTTCTTCGCGCCGGAGGCCGAGTTCTACATCTTCGACGACGTCCGCTACGAGGTGAACCAGCACTCGAGCTCGTACTCGGTCGACTCGAGCGAGGGCGCCTGGAACTCCGGCCGCGTGGAAGAGGGCGGCAACCTCGCCAACAAGACCCCGTACAAGGGCGGCTACTTCCCCGTCTCGCCGGTCGACCAGCACGCCGACCTGCGCGACGACATCGTCCTCAAGCTCATCGAGGTCGGCCTCGAGGTCGAGCGCTCGCACCACGAGGTCGGCACCGCCGGCCAGGGCGAGATCAACTACAAGTTCGACACGATGGTCCACGCGGCCGACGACATCCTGAAGTTCAAGTACATCGTCAAGAACACGGCGAACGAGTGGGGCAAGACGGCCACCTTCATGCCGAAGCCCCTCTTCGGCGACAACGGTTCCGGCATGCACACCCACCAGTCGCTGTGGAACGACGGCAAACCGCTGTTCTACGACGAGGCCGGCTACGGCGGTCTCTCCGACATCGCCCGGTGGTACATCGGCGGCATCCTCAAGCACGCTCCCGCCGTGCTGGCCTTCACGAACCCGACGGTGAACTCGTACCACCGCCTGGTCCCGGGCTTCGAGGCCCCCGTCAACCTGGTCTACTCGGCCGGCAACCGCTCCGCCTCGATCCGCATCCCGATCACCGGGACGAACCCGAAGGCGAAGCGCATCGAGTTCCGCGCGCCGGATGCCTCGGGCAACCCGTACCTCGCGTTCGCCGCGCAGCTCATGGCGGGCATCGACGGCATCAAGAACCGCATCGAGCCGCACGAGCCGGTCGACAAGGACCTCTACGAGCTCCCGCCGGAGGAGGCCAAGTCGATCCCGCAGGTTCCCGCCTCGCTGGGCGAGGCGCTCGACGCGCTCGAGGCCGACCACGACTTCCTCCTCGAGGGCGGCGTGTTCACCAAGGAGCTCATCGAGACCTGGATCGACTACAAGCGCGAGAAGGAGCTGAAGCCCCTGGCCCAGCGTCCCCACCCGTTCGAGTTCGAGCTCTACTACGGCGTCTAGACTCTCGCCCCACCCCCCAGAGAGAGCCGAGGGCCCGCGTCGCATGTCGACGCGGGCCCTCGTGGCGTTGCAGCGGATGGCGCAGCGCGGTGTCGCCGGGTGGGGAACTCAGCTCCGGGTCGGTTCTCGCTTCGGTTCGACGCCGTAGAACCCCCGCTCGAAGACGGCCCGGGCTCGTCGGGTGACCTGCAGGTAGTCGTCCTCCAGCCGGGCTGCGGATCCGGGCGGGTACCCCATGATCCGCGCCACGCCCTCGAGCTGCGTGCGCTCCACGGGGAGTACGTCGGTGGTCTTGTCGAGCCAGAGCGTGAGCGCGGAACGCGCACGCGAGGCGAACACCCACGCCGCCCGGAGGGTTTCCGCGTCGGCGCGCTCGATCAGGTCGGCATCCACCGCTGCGGCGAGGGCGTCGAGGGTCGACGTGGTCCGCAGCGACGGCACGCGAGCGCCGTGCTCGAGCTGGAGCAGCTGGACGTACCACTCGACGTCGCTCAGCGAGCCACGGCCGAGCTTCAGGTGCCGTTTCGGATCGGCCCCCTGCGGCAGCCGTTCGTTCTCGACTCGCGCCTTGATGCGCTTGACCTCGCGCACCTCGCGTTCGGCGATCTGCTCGGGATAGCGGACGGTGTCGGCCAGCGCCGTGAAGTCGTCGAGGAGGGCGGCGTCGCCGGCCACCCCGCGGGCGCGCAGAAGCGCTTGCGCCTCCCAGGTGAGCGACCAGCGCGCGTAGTAGGCGCGATATGCGTCGAGCGACCGAGCCACCACGCCGTTGCGCCCCTCGGGCCGGAGGTTCGCGTCGAGTTCGAACGGGAGGCGCGCGTCCTCGCTCACGCGGACGAGCTCCGAGACGATCTTCAGCGCGCGGGTGTGCGCCGCGTCGGGCTCGGCGCCGGCCGGGCGGTAGACGTAGAGGATGTCGGCGTCCGACCCGATGCCCAGTTCGCGTCCGCCGAATCGGCCCATGCCGATCACCGCGAACTCGATGCCGTCGTCGCCGCGCCGGATCGCGCGGACGAGCCCGTCGATGTGGGCCTGGACCACGTCGCTCAGCCCGTGTCCGAGCTCCTCGACGGTGCAGACGTCGAGCATGCCGGCGAGGGACAGTCGGAGCACTTCGCGGCGCCGCATCGCGCGCAGCACCTTGGCCGCCGGGTCCAGCTCGCCGTGGCGCGCGAGGACGGCCGCCACCTCGTCCTGCAGCGAGGCCAGCGGTCGGGGTCGCAGCTCGGCCACGTCCTCCAACCAGGCCACCGCCTCGGGGATCCGCTCGAGCAGCTCGCCGGCGAACCGCGAGCCGGAGAGGATGCGGGTCAGGCGGAGCGCGGCGTCGGAGGAGTCGCGGAGCAGGCGGAGGTACCAGTGGGTGGTGCCGAGCGTGTCGCTGATCCGGCGGAACGCCAGCAGGCCGTAGTCGGGATCGGTGCCCTCGGCGAACCACGAGATGAGGACCGGCATGAGGTGCCGCTGGATGGTCGCGCGGCGCGAGACCCCGGCCGTCAACGCGCCGATGTGCGCGAGCGCGCCCTTGGGGTCGCGGAAGCCGATCGCGGCGAGCCGCGCGGCCGCCTGCTCGCTCGTGAGGCCGAGTCCGTCGGCCGGCAGCGCGGCGACCGCCGAGAGCAGCGGACGGTAGAAGAGCCGTTCGTGCAGCCCGCGCACGCGGCGGCGGGTGGACTGCCACAGGGCCGTCAGCTCGTCGGCGGTGCGCCCGAGCCCGGACGAGCGGGCGAGCACGCGGAGCTCCCCGGCGTCGGTGGGCATGAGGTGGGTCCGCCGCAGCCGGGCGAGCTGCAGCCGGTGTTCGAGGACCCGCAGGATCCGGTAGTCGCGCGAGAACTCCGCAGCCTCCTCGCGACCGACGTAGCCGTGCTCGGCCAGGGCCGCCAGGGCGGGCAGCGTGCCCGCCTGGCGGATCGCGTCATCCGTCGCGCCGTGGACGAGCTGGAGCAGCTGCACGGTGAACTCGATGTCCCGCAGGCCGCCCGGCCCGAGCTTCAACTGCACGTCCACCTCGTCGGCCGGAATGTGCTCGGTGACCCGCTCGCGCATGCGCTGCACGGACTCAACGAATCCCTCGCGCGACGAGCTCGCCCAGACCTTGGGTGCGACGCCCGCGGCGTAGCGGGCGCCGAGTCCGGCGTCGCCCGCGAGCGGACGCGCCTTGAGCAGCGCCTGGAACTCCCAGCTCTTCGCCCACCGGTCGTAGTACTGCAGGTGCGACTCGAGCGTGCGCACGAGCGCGCCGTCCTTGCCCTCGGGCCTGAGGTTCGGGTCGACCTCCCAGAGCGGCGGCTCGATCCCGGGCTCGCCGATCAGGCGCATCACGAGCATCGCGAGGCGCGTCGCGATGTCGAGGGCGCGCGCGGTCGGCGCGGCCTCCTCGTCGGCGCTCTCGGCGACGAAGATGACATCGACGTCGCTGACGTAGTTGAGCTCGCGCGCCCCCGCCTTGCCCATGCCGATGATCGCGAGGCGGGTCGCGTCCACCTCGGACGCCGGGAACCGGCCGGGCGCGGCGGGCGCACCGGGCTCGCGGGCGACCGCGCGACGCGCCAGGTGCAGGGCGGCGTCGAGCGCGGCGCCCGCGAGGTCGGCGAGGCCGGCAGCCACGGTGTCGACCGCGTCGACCGCGTCGGGGCGCATGAGGTCCCAGATGGCGATGCGCGCGAGCAGCCGGCGGTAGCGCACGCGGAGCACGCGTGCGCCGGCATCGATGAGGTCGGCTCCGGTCGCGTCGACGGAGGCCACCGCATCGACGAGTTCCGCCGCGGCCGCACTCGCGGTCGGCGGTGCGGATGCCGCGGTGCGGAGGACGTCGAGCTCGTCGAGGTTGCGCAGCAGGAAGTCGCCGAACCCGCGCGACGCGCCGAGGAGCCGTACCGCTCGGTCGCGCGTGGCGTCGTCGGCGAGCAGCTCGCGCACCGCGTCGGGCGCGCGATCGGTCAGTCGCCGGAGCTCCTCGAGGGCCTGGTCGGGGTCGCCCGCCGCGGCCAACGCGTCGACGAGGTCGGCCTGCCGGATGCCCGTCGCCTCGGCGAGGGCGCTCGACTCCCGGGCCGCCCGGTCGAGGTCGGCGAACCCGGCACGCGCGAGTGCACCGAGCATCGGGGCCTGGCGCGTCATCCGTCGCCGCTCGTCAGAGGATCTCGAGGTTGCGCTGCAACTCGAACGGCGTGACCTGCGACCGGTACTCGCGCCACTCGGCCCGCTTGTTCGCGAGGACGTAGTTGTACACGTGCTCGCCGAGGGTGTCGGCGACGAGCTCGGACTCCTCCATGTACTCGATGGCGTGGTCGAGGCTCGCCGGCAGCGGACGGTACCCGAGCGCGCGACGCTCGCTGTCGGTGAGCGCCCACACGTCGTCCTCCGCCTCGGCGGGGAGCTCGTAGCCCTCCTCGATGCCCTTCATGCCGGCCGCGAGCAGCAGGGAGAAGGCGAGGTACGGGTTGGCGGCCGAGTCGATGGCGCGGTACTCGACGCGCGCGCTCTGGCCCTTGCCGGGCTTGTAGAGCGGGACCCGCACGAGCGCGGACCGGTTGTTGTGCCCCCAGCAGACGAAGCTCGGCGCCTCGTCGCCGCCCCAGAGCCGCTTGTACGAGTTGACGAACTGGTTGGTGACCGCGGAGATCTCGTTCGCATGCCGGAGCAGGCCGGCGATGAACTGCCGCCCGATCTTGGACAGCTGGTACTGGGCGCCCGCCTCGTAGAACGCGTTCGCGTCGCCCTCGAAGAGCGAGAGGTGCGTGTGCATGCCCGAGCCCGGCTTGTCGGAGAACGGCTTCGGCATGAAGGTGGCGTACACGCCCTGCTCGATCGCGACCTCCTTCACGACGGTGCGGAAGGTCATGATGTTGTCGGCGGTCGTGAGGGCGTCGGCGTAGCGCAGGTCGATCTCGTTCTGGCCCGGCCCCGCCTCGTGGTGGCTGAACTCGACCGAGATGCCGAGGTCTTCGAGCATGCGGACGGAACGACGGCGGAAGTCGTGCGCGGTGCCGCCCGGGACGTTGTCGAAGTACCCGGCCGAGTCGACCGGCTGCGGCCCCTCGGGCCCGTACTTGCTCGACTTCAGGAGGTAGAACTCGATCTCGGGGTGCGTGTAGAAGGTGAAGCCCCGGTCGGCCGCGCGGGCGAGCGTGCGCTTCAGCACGTTCCGCGGATCGGCGACGGCGGGCTCGCCGTCGGGCGTGGTGATGTCGCAGAACATGCGCGCCGTGGGATCGATGTCGCCCCGCCACGGCAGCGTCTGGAAGGTGGTCGGGTCGGGGAAGGCGAGCAGGTCGGACTCGAACGTGCGGCTCAGGCCCTCGATGGCCGAGCCGTCGAAGCCGATGCCCTCGGTGAACGCGCCCTCGACCTCGGCCGGGGCGATCGCGACCGATTTCAGCGTGCCGACGACGTCGGTGAACCACAGCCTGACGAACTTGACCCCGCGTTCTTCGATGGTCCGGAGAACGAAGTCGCGCTGCTTGTCCATGCACACCCTTCCTCGATGCCCTCTCAGCGTACTGGGTCGCACCGGCCCGCGGATCTGGCGGATGGCACGTGTGCCAGACTTGCGGCATGTCCGAGCACGCATCGAACGACGCCGCATCCGACAGCGCGAACGCCCCGGCCGAGAACCCCTACGGCGGTGCCGCGAAGACGGCCCCGGGCCCCAAGCGCGTGCGCACCCGGCACTTCCAGAACGCCAAGCGCGAGGGCATCAAGATCACCGGCCTCACGAGCTACGACGCGCTCACCGCCCGGATCTTCGACGAGGCCGGCATCGACTTCCTCCTCGTCGGCGACTCCGCGGCCAACAACGTCCTCGGGTACGAGACGACCCTGCCGGTCACGCTCGACGAGCTGATCCCGCTCACGCGCGCGGTGGCCGGCGCCGTCCAGCGCGCGTTCGTGGTGGCCGACATGCCGTTCGGGTCGTACGAGAACGGTCCCGACGAGGCGCTGCGCACCGCCATCCGCTTCATGAAGGAGACCGGCGCGCACGCCGTCAAGCTCGAGGGCGGCGAACGCAGCCACAAGCAGATCCGCCGCGTGGTCGGCGCCGGCATCCCCGTCATGGCGCACATCGGCTACACGCCCCAGAGCGAGCACGGCCTGGGCGGACACATCATCCAGGGACGCGGCGAGGGCATCAAGCAGCTGCTCGCCGACGCCGAGGCGGTGCAGGACGCGGGGGCGTTCGCCGTCGTGCTCGAGATGGTCCCGGCCGACGCCGCCCGCCAGGTGACCGAACTGCTCGAGATCCCGACCATCTCGGTCGGCGGCGGGCCGCACTGCGACGGGCAGCTGCTCGTGTGGACGGACTGGGCGGGCCTGACCACGGGCCGCATCCCGAAGTTCGTCAAGCAGTACGCGAACCTCGCCGGCGTCCTGCGCGAGGCGGCGACCGCATGGCGAGCGGATGTCGCCTCGGGGGCGTACCCGACCGAGGAGCACTCCTACTGAGCCGAGCCCGCCCCGCGGGCCCGACGCGGAGGGCTCAGTCCTCGGCGGCCTCCTCTTCGGCCCACTTGGCGCTGTTCGCGCGGAGGATCTCGAGCGCGCGCTCGGCCTCGGCCCGCGTCTCGAACGGCCCCACGCGCTCGACGGCCGGGGAGACCATGCCCTCCTCGACCTCGCCGGTGTTGAGGTTGTACCAGAACTGATGCTCGGTGTCTCGCGACATAGGCTGATCCTATGCCCAAGGACCCCGACGGCCACCTGATCCCCGGCCGCCTGTCGCCCGCGCGCGCCGTGCCCGCCTCGATCCCCCGTCCCGAGTACGTGGGACGCCCCGCGCCCACCCCGAACACGGGGGGCGACCGCTACTCCCCCGACGAGATCGAGCGCATCCGCGCCGCTGGGCGCGTCGCCGCGGGCGCCATCGAGGCGGCCGCGGCCGTGATCCGCCCCGGCGTGACGACCGACGAACTCGACCGGGTCGCGCACGAATACGTGGTGGCCCACGGCGCCTACCCGTCGACGCTCGGCTACCGCGGGTACCCCAAGTCCTCGTGCACGTCGGTGAACGAGGTGATCTGCCACGGGATCCCCGACGACACCGTGCTCCAGGACGGCGACCTCGTGAACATCGACGTCACCGCGTACCTCGACGGCTACCACGGCGACCTCAACCACACGTTCGTGGTCGGCGAGGCCGGCGACGAGACGCGGCTGCTCGTGGAGCGCACGCGCGAAGCGCTCGCCCGCGGCATCCGCGCCGTCGCCCCCGGGCGGCAGGTCAACGTCATCGGGCGTGCGATCGAGTCGTACGCGAGGCGCTTCGGGTACGGCGTCGTCCGCGACTACACCGGACACGGCGTCGGCCGCGCCTTCCACACGGGCCTCGTGATCCCCCACTTCGACGACCCGGACGCGACGACGGTGATCGAACCGGGCATGGTGTTCACGATCGAGCCCATGCTCACCCTCGGCACGATCGAGTGGGACCTCTGGGACGACGACTGGACCGTGGTGACCCGCGACCGATCGCTCACCGCCCAGTTCGAGCACACCCTCGTCGTCACCGAGCGCGGCGCGGAGATCCTGACGCTGCCCTGAACGCCCGCCGGAAGCCCCGCGATAAGGTGGCGCCATGGCGACTGGACGTGCGATCGGCATCGACATCGGCGGCACGGGCATCAAGGGCGCGGTCGTCGACCTCGGCACCGGCGAGCTCGTGACCGAGCGCATCAAGGTCAAGACCCCGAAGGGCGGCCGTCCGGCCGACATCCTCGAGGCCACGCGGCGACTGCTCGAGACGATCGGCGAGCAGGGCCACACCGGTCTCCCCCTCGGCGTGTGCTTCCCGGCGATCGTCCGCCACGGGCGCACGCTGTCGGCCGCGAACATCTCCGAGGAGTGGATCGGGCTCCAGGCCGAGCAGCTCTTCGAGCGCGAGCTCGGCAGCGACATCCACTTCATCAACGACGCGGATGCCGCCGGCTACGCCGAGGCGCGCTTCGGCGCGGCGAGGGGCGAGCGGGGCCTGGCGATCCTGACGACCCTCGGCACCGGCATCGGCTCGGCCTTCCTCTACGACGGCGTGCTCGTGCCGAACACCGAGTTGGGTCACCTCGAGCTCGACGGCCACGACGCGGAGGAGCGCGCGGCGTACTCGGCCATGGAACGCGAGGACCTGTCGTGGGCCGAGTGGGCCGCGAGGCTGCAGCGCTACTACTCGCACGTCGAGTTCCTCTTCAGTCCCGACCTGTTCGTGGTCGGCGGCGGGGTGTCGAAGCACCACCGCGAGTTCCTGCCGCTGCTCTCCCTCGACACGCCGATCGTGCCGGCGGCCTTCCGCAACAACGCCGGGCTCCTCGGCGCGGCCGCACTCGCCGCCGACGCCTGACGGCGGGCGGGCGAGGCTTGGGGCGCGAGCGGGCCGGCTGATACGCCGGGTTCTGTTCACCGGGCGCTTGCGCGACACCGGCTGGACGACCATCTCTCTCGGGGTCGCGTTGCCGCGACCCTCCAGCGGCCTACCCGGGAACGGGACGGGCAGCCCCATCGTTCCCTGTCTGGCCTTGCTCCGGACGAGGTTTACCGAGCCGACCGCGTCACCGCGGCCGCTGGTGGGCTCTTACCCCACCGTTTCACCCTTACCGCGGGCCGAAGCCCGAGGCGGTCTGCTTTCTGTGGCACTGTCTCGCGGGTCACCCCGGGTGGGCGTTACCCACCGTCCTGCCCTGCGGAGCCCGGACGTTCCTCGGCGCCCGATCACTCGGGCGACGCGGTCGTCTTGCCGACCCGCTCGCCCTTCAAGGGTATCGGACGCAGCTCCCGGGCTCGCCCGGCATCCGTCGTCAGAGGCCGGATTCGTCGGTGCGGACCAGGATCCGGTCACACTCGGGGCACTGCACGACCTCGTCGGGCGCCGCGCGCCGCACGGCGGCGAGGTCGGATCCGGTGAGCGTGATGGTGCAGCCGCTGCACGTGCGCTGGCGCAGGAGGGCGGCGCCCACGCCCGCGCCCCGAGTGCGGCGCTGCTCGTAGAAGGCGAGCAGGTCGTCGGGGATCGTGGCGGCGATCGCTGCGCGGTCGCGCTCGGCGCCGTCGCGCTCGACGCCCAGCCCGCCCGCCGCCTCGTCGCGCTCGCCCTCGAGGCGCGCGGTTTCGGCGGCGATGGTCGCGCGCTCCTCGTCGATCGCGGCGACGCGCGCCTCCGCGTCCTCGACCTTCTGCATGACGACGAGCTCGAGGTCCTCGAGGTCGGCGAGGCGCTTGCGCAGGGACACGAGCTCGGACTCGAGCGCGGCGACGTCCTTCATCGACGACGTGTGCGTGAGCCGCTCGCCGTCGCGGGCGATGCGCTTCTCCACGACCTCGACGTCGGACTCGATCCGGCCGAGCTCGGCACGCGCGTCCTCGAGCGCGCCGACGGCCTCGGCCCGGCGGCCGCGCACGCCGGCGTCGCGCTCGGCGAGGGCCTGCAGGTCGGCGGTCTGCGGCAGCGAGCGGAGCCGGTGCGCGAGCTGCTGCAGGCGCGTGTCGATGGACTGGAGTCGCAGCAGCTGCTGCTGGTCGGCGGGGCTGGCCTTCACGTGGTGCTCCTCGAAGGGGTGGTCGGGGCGGGACTGGTCACTGGACGACCAGGAAGTCCCACGGGTCGGTGTTCAGGTCGCTCACGACGATCTCGAGGTCGGGGTGGGCCTCGCGCAGCTCCGCCGCGGCCGCGTCGAGCCACAGCCACTCGCTCGCCCAGTGCGACACGTCGACGAGCGCCGGGCCTCCGCCGAGCAGGGCCTGCTCGCGCGCCTCGGAGGCCGGATGGTGCCGCAGGTCGGCCGTGACGTAGACGTCAGCGCCGCGCACGGCCGGATCGGCGAGCAGGGAGTCGCCCGCCCCGCCGCACACCGCCACGGTCTCGACGGGCGCCTCGTACCCACCCGCGACGCGGACGCCGCCGGCGGTGGCCGGCAGCAGGTCGGCAAGGTGTCGTGCGAGGCGGCCGAGGGTCGTCGGCTCGGCGAGTCGGCCGACGCGTCCGAGCCCGCGCGCGGCATCCGTCGCGTTGGGGACGATCGGGCGGGCGTCGAGCAGCCCGAGGCGCTCGGCGAGCACCGCCGACGTGCCGGACTCGACCACGTCGGCGTTGGTGTGCGCGGCGACGAGCGCGCAGTCGGCGCGGATCAGCCGGGCGAGGAGCGCGCCCTTGTAGCGGTCCTCGGCCACGGAGGTCACCCCGCGCAGGAGCAGCGGGTGGTGGGCGATCACGAGGTCGTCGCCGGCGGCGACCGCCTCGTCGACCGTCGCGGCGACCGCGTCGACGACGAGTCGCACGCGGGACACCTCGCGTGCCGGATCGCCGGTCACGAGTCCGGGAGCGTCCCAAGCCTCGGCGCCCGAGACGGGCCACAGGCGCTCGACGGTCGAGAGGACGTCGGCGAGGAGGACTGGCACGCGCCCCAGCCTAGCGCCGCAGCCGAGACGTGCTCCGCGTGGGCCCTGCCGGGCTCGAACCGACGACATCCACGGTGTAAGCGTGGCGCTCTACCAACTGAGCTAAAGGCCCCTGCGCGCGCGGCGCTCCCCCATCGTACGCCGAGGGCCCCGCGGCATCCGTCACCGTCGGTCGAGGGCCGCGAGGGCCTCCCGGTACGCCGACAGCGGCCGGGGCTCGCCCGGGGCCGTGGCGAACGACGAGCGGATGACGCCGTCGTCGCCGATCACGAACGTGGCTCGTCGCGCGAATCCGGCTGCGGCGTCGAACGCGCGGTAGTTCGCGGCGACCGCGCCGTGCGGCCAGAAGTCCGACAGGAGCGTGAGCCGCACGTCCTCCGCCTCGGCCCAGGCGCGCAGCGCGTACTTGGCGTCGACGGATGCGACGAGCACCTCGGCACCGGCCTCGTCGAACATCGCGGCGTTCGCCGCGAGCTCGCGCAGCTCGCCCGTGCAGGTGCGCGAGAACGCGAACGGCAGGAACACGAGGACGACCGGGCGCACGCCGCGCCGATCGGCGAGCCGCTGGGGCGCGCCGAACTGGTCCGGCAGCTCGAACTCCGGCGCGATCGCGCCCGCGTCGAGGATCAACGGCGCCTCCCTCACGGCCGGTGGAACGGGCGCCAGCCTAGCTGCCCGCACCCGGGCATAGAATCACTAGGATGGCGTGGTGCCCCCGACCGCAACCCGGTCGCTTCGTCGTGCGCACGCACCGAACGCAAGGCATGATCTGCTGAAGAGAGAGGTCGAGTGTGACTGTCAACGACCAGGACCCGTACTCGGTCGAGGCGATGGACTCCGATCCGGAGGAGACCACCGAGTGGGCGGAGTCCCTCGACGCCCTCGTCGCCGAGAAGGGCCACCAGCGCGGGCGTGAGATCATGCTCAGCCTGCTCAAGCGCTCCAAGGAGCTGCACCTGGGCGTGCCGATGGTGCCCACCACCGACTACCTGAACACGATCGCGCCCGAGAACGAGCCCGAGTTCCCCGGCGACGAGGAGATCGAGCGCCGCTACCGCGCGTGGATCCGCTGGAACGCCGCGATGCTCGTGCACCGCGCGCAGCGGCCGGGCATCGCCGTGGGCGGCCACATCTCGACGTACGCGTCATCCGCTGCGCTCTACGAGGTCGGCTTCAACCACTTCTTCCGCGGCCAGGACCACCCCGGCGGCGGCGACCAGATCTTCATCCAGGGCCACGCCTCCCCCGGCACCTACGCCCGCGCCTACCTCGAGGGACGGCTGTCCGCCGACCAGCTCGACGGCTTCCGCCAGGAGAAGTCGCACGCGCCGAACGGCCTCTCGTCGTACCCGCACCCGCGGCTCATGCCCGAGTTCTGGCAGTTCCCCACCGTGTCGATGGGCCTCGGCCCGATCAACGCCATCTACCAGGCGCAGGCCAACAAGTACCTCACCAACCGCGGCATCAAGGACGCCTCCGACCAGCACGTCTGGGCCTTCCTCGGCGACGGCGAGATGGACGAGGTCGAGAGCCGCGGCCAGCTCCAGGTGGCGGCGAACGAGGGACTCGACAACCTCACCTTCGTGATCAACTGCAACCTGCAGCGCCTCGACGGCCCGGTCCGCGGCAACGGCAAGATCATCCAGGAGCTCGAGAGCTTCTTCCGCGGGGCCGGCTGGAACGTCATCAAGGTCGTCTGGGGCCGCGAGTGGGACGACCTGCTCGCCCGCGACCACGACGGCGCGCTCCGCAACCTCATGAACGTGACGCCGGACGGCGACTATCAGACCTACAAGGCCGAGTCGGGCGCCTACGTGCGCGAGAACTTCTTCGGCCGCGACCCGCGGGCGCTCGAGCTCGTGAAGGACCTCACCGACGACCAGGTCTGGGGCCTCAAGCGCGGCGGCCACGACTACCGCAAGGTGTACGCGGCGTTCAAGGCCGCCACCGAGCACAAGGGCCAGCCCACCGTCATCCTCGCGAAGACCATCAAGGGCTACGGTCTCGGGCCGTCCTTCGAGGGCCGCAACGCCACGCACCAGATGAAGAAGATGACGCTCGACAACCTGAAGACCTTCAGGGACACGATGCGCATCCCGATCTCCGATGCGCAGCTCGAGGAGAACCCCTACCTCCCGCCGTACTACCACCCCGGTAACGACGACGAGGCGATCCAGTACCTCCACGAGCGCCGTCGCGAGCTCGGCGGGTACCTGCCCGAGCGCCGCACGAAGCACACGGCCATCTCCCTGCCGGACGAATCCGCCTACGCGATCGCGAAGAAGGGCTCCGGCACGCAGGAGGTCGCCACGACGATGGCGTTCGTCCGCCTGCTCAAGGACCTCATGCGCTCCAAGGACTTCGGCAACCGCATCGTGCCGATCATCCCCGACGAGGCGCGCACCTTCGGCATGGACGCGTTCTTCCCGAACGCGAAGATCTACAACCCGATGGGCCAGCACTACACGTCCGTCGACCGCGAGCTCCTCCTGGCCTACAAGGAGAGCCCGCAGGGCCAGATCGTCCACGTCGGCATCAACGAGGCCGGCGCGCTCGCCGCGTTCACCGCGCTGGGCACGTCGTACTCCACACAGGGCGAGCCGCTCATCCCGATCTACGTCTTCTACTCGATGTTCGGGTTCCAGCGCACCGGCGACGCCATCTGGGCCGCCGGCGACCAGATGACGCGCGGCTTCATGATCGGCGCGACCGCTGGCCGCACCACGCTCACGGGCGAGGGCCTGCAGCACGCCGACGGCCACTCGCCGCTGCTCGCCGCGACGAACCCCGCGGTGGTGTCCTACGACCCGGCCTACGGGTACGAGATCGGCCACATCGTCCGCTCCGGACTCGACCGGATGTACGGCGGAAACCACCCCGACCCGAACGTCATGTACTACCTCACGGTGTACAACGAGCCGCTCGTGCAGCCCGCCGAGCCGGAGGGCGTCGACGTCGAGGGCATCGTCCGCGGCATCCACCGGGTCGCCGAGTCGCACGCCGAGGGCCCGAAGGCCCAGCTGCTCGCCTCGGGCGTCGCGGTGCCGTGGATCCTCGAGGCCCAGGAGCTGCTGGCCCAGGACTGGGGCGTGTCGGCCGACGTCTGGTCGGTCACGAGCTGGTCGGAGCTGAACCGCGACGGCCTCGCGGTCGACGAGCACAACTTCCTCCACCCGGATGCCGAGCGGCGCGTGCCCTACGTGACGCAGAAGCTGTCGGGGGCCCGCGGCCCGTTCGTCGCGGTCTCGGACTTCATGCGCGCGGTGCAGGAGCAGATCCGGCCGTACGTGCCCGGCGAGTACGCGACGCTGGGCGCCGACGGGTTCGGCTTCTCGGACACCCGTCCGGCGGCGCGTCGCTACTTCAAGATCGACGGCCCCTCGGTCGTGGTGCGCACGCTCCAGCTCCTCGCGGATCGCGGCGAGGTGGACCGCTCCCTGCCGGCGCAGGCGATCGAGAAGTACCGCCTCCACGACGTGAACGCGGGCACGACCGGCACGGCCGGCGGCGAGAGCTAGCAGGCTCCCGGCTGTGGCGACGAAGCCCCGGACGAAGGCGGAGACGCTCGCGTGGTTGCGAACCATCGCGGGCGAACTGTCGACCCAGACCCTCAAGCGACTGGAAGACACCCTGCCCTGGTACGGGGACATGCCGCCGAGCCGCCGCTCCGCGGTGGGCCTCGTCGCCCAGGCCGGGATCTCCTCGTTCATCGCGTGGTTCGACGACCCGAAGTCGACGCCGTGGATCGCGGCCGACGTCTTCGGCGCCGCCCCGCGTGAGCTGCTGCGCTCGGTGAGCCTGCAGCAGACGCTGCAGCTCATCAGGGTGACCGTCGAGGTCGTCGAAGAGCGCGTCAAGGACGGCGGTGAGCCGCTCCGGGAGGCGATCCTGCTCTACTCGCGCGAGATCGCATTCGCGGCCGCCGACGTCTACGCGCGCGCCGCCGAGGCTCGCGGCCTGTGGGACGCCAGGCTCGAGGCGCTCGTCGTCGATTCGATCCTGTCCGGCGAGTACGACGACGAGCTGCCGAGCCGGATCGCCGCCCTCGGGTGGCACGGGCACGGCGAGGTGGCGGTGCTCGTCGGCACCGCCCCGAAGCTGTTCGACGTCGACCAGGTCCGCCGCGCGGCACGGCACATGCAGGCCGACGTGCTGGTCGGCGTGCAGGGCAATCGGCTCGTCGTGGTCATCGGGCGCGCGGAGCCGCGTGGCAGCGAGCCCGACGACGCGGTCGGCACCGCCCCCGCGCTGACGTTCCTCGAGATCGCGACGCAGCTCGAGCCGCACTTCGGTGCGGGTCACCTGGTGCTCGGCCACGAGGTGCCGAACCTGGTCGACGCCGGCAAGAGCGCGAAGGCGGCCCTCGCGGGGTTCGCGGTGGCCCGCTCGTGGCGGCACGCACCGCGCCCGGTGCACGCCGACGACCTGCTGCCCGAGCGCGCGCTCGCGGGCGACCCGCTCGCTCGCGCCACGCTCGTCCACCGCATCTACCGGCCCCTCCAGGCCCATTCCACCGAGCTCCTCACCACCCTGTGGAGCTACCTCGACAACGGCCGGTCGCTCGAGGCGACGGCACGCGAGCTCTTCGTGCATCCGAACACGGTGCGCTACCGCTTGAAGCGGGTCTCCGACGTGATCGGCTGGGATGCCACGGGCGCACGCGAAGCGCTCATCCTCCAGTCCGCGCTCATCATCGGCTCGATGAGCGATCATGAGGCGGTTCCGCGTCGGCGATCGGCGAGCTGACCCTCACTATGTACTGCCGTCACAACGTCTTCGCCGATACCTTGTCGCGAGTGCACACTCACGGCGCTGAGGTCATTGGCAGACTGAGACGGTGATCGTCGTCGTCTGCCCTGGTCAGGGCTCCCAGACCCCCGGTTTCCTCGCACCCTGGCTCGCCGAGCCCTCGTTCGCCGACCGTCTCTCGGCGCTGTCCGAGGCCGCCGGCGCCGACCTGACGCGCCACGGCACCGAGAGCAACGCCGACACCATCCGCGACACGGCGATCGCGCAGCCGCTCATCGTCGCCGCGGGCATCCTCGCGTTCGACGCGCTGGCCGCCGAGGGCCGCCGCGCCGCGATCGGCGGCGTCGCGGGCCACTCCGTCGGCGAGATCACCGCCGCTGCGGCGACGGGCGTGCTCGACGCGGCCGACGCCATGCGCTTCGTCGCCGAGCGCGGTCGGGCGATGGCGGATGCCGCGGCGCTCGAGCCCACCGGCATGAGCGCCGTGATCGGCGCCGACGAGACCGAACTCCTCGCCCGGCTCGAGACGCTCGGCCTCGAGCCCGCGAACTTCAACGGCGGCGGCCAGATCGTCGTCGCCGGAGCCGTGGACGCGCTCGAGCAGCTCAAGGCCGAGCCGCCCGCCGGTGCGCGGGTCATCCCGCTGCAGGTCGCGGGCGCGTTCCACACCCGGTACATGCAGCCCGCGCGCGAACGTCTGGCCGAGGTCGCGCTCTCCGTGTCCGCCTCCGACCCGGACCTCACGCTCTGGACGAACCGCGACGGCTCCCCCGTGGCATCCGGAGCGTCGTTCCTCGAGCTGCTCGTCGGCCAGGTCGCCTCGCCCGTCCGCTGGGACCGCTGCATGGCGTCCTTCGCCGAGGCCGGCGTCACGGGGATCATCGAGCTGGCGCCCGCGGGCGCCCTCGTCGGCCTCGCCAAGCGTGCGCTCAAGGGTGTGCCGACCGTCGCCGTCAAGACGCCCGACGACCTGCCGGCCGCCATCGAGCTGCTCGCGCAGGCCGCCTAGTCCCACCGAACACGAGAGAACGCATGACGCACCCCACGCTCACCCAGTCGCACGGTCCTGCGCACACGCGCCTCTACTCCGTGGGCGCCGCCCGCGGCGAGAACGCGGTGCCCAACGACGACCTGGTCGGACCCATCGACTCGTCGGACGAGTGGATCCGCCAGCGGACCGGCATCGTCACTCGCGTGCGCGCCGGTGAGGACGTGCTCGCGGTCGACCTCGCGACGGAGGCCGGACGCGAGGCGATCGAGCGCTCGGGCGTTCCGGCCGACCAGGTCGACCTCGTGATCGTGGCCACCATCTCGAACGTGCAGCAGACGCCGTCGATCGCCGCCGTCGTCGCGGACCGCGTCGGGGCGAACCCGGCCGCGGCCTACGACATGAACGCCGCGTGCGCGGGCTACGCCTACGCCGTCGCGCAGGCGGACGCGCTGATCCGCACCGGCGCGGCCCGGTACGCGCTCGTCATCGGCGCCGAGAAGCTCTCGGACGTCGTCGACCCCACCGACCGGACCATCTCGTTCCTCCTCGGCGACGGCGCCGGCGCGGTCGTCATCGGGCCGAGCGAGACGCCGGGCATCGGCGCGACCGTGTGGGGCTCGGACGGGTCCAAGGCGGGCGCCGTGGGCATGAACCACACGCTCATCGACTTCCGCGAGGGTCGGTCGGAGTGGCCGACCCTGCGGCAGGAGGGCCAGACGGTGTTCCGCTGGGCGGTGTGGGACATGGCGAAGGTCGCCAAGCAGGCCCTGGATGCCGCGGGCATCACGGCCGACGACCTCGCCGCCTTCATCCCCCACCAGGCGAACATGCGCATCATCGACGAGTTCGCCAAGCAGTTGAAGCTGCCCGAGTCCGTCGCGATCGGCCGCGACATCGCCACCACGGGCAACACCTCGGCCGCGTCCATCCCCCTCGCGATGCACCGCCTGCTCGAGGAGCGTCCGGAACTCTCCGGCGGCCTCGCGCTCCAGATCGGCTTCGGCGCCGGCCTCGTGTTCGGCGCCCAAGTGGTGGTTCTGCCCTGAGCCGCCGTCCCCCGTCCATCTAGACTGTGTCTCGGTCAACGAGACACCCCTCAAGGAGAAGAACCATGGCATTGTCCAACGAAGAAGTGCTTGCCGGCCTGGCCGAGCTCATCAACGACGAGACCGGCATCGCGACCGACACGGTTGAGCTGGACAAGTCGTTCACCGATGACCTCGACATCGACTCCATCTCGATGATGACGATCGTCGTCAACGCCGAGGAGAAGTTCGACGTGAAGATCCCCGACGAGGAGGTCAAGAACCTCAAGACCGTCGGCGACGCCGTCGACTTCATCGTCAAGGCCCAGGCCTAGTGCACGGGCGGGCCGGTGAAGCCGGCCCGCCCGTCTTTTCCCCACGGAGTTTCCTCGTATGACCAAGAAGATCGTGATCACGGGTATCGGTGCGACCTCGCCGATCGGCGGCACCGCCCGTGACAGCTGGAACGCCCTGCTCGCCGGTGAGTCCGGTGCGCGCACCCTCGAGGCCGAGTGGGTGGAGCAGTACGACCTGCCCGTGACCTTCGCCGCGACGGCCAAGGTGCCGGCGTCCGAATCGCTCGAGCGCCACGAGCTCAAGCGGCTCGACCCGTCGAGCCAGTTCGCGCTCATCGCCGGACGCGAGGCCTGGGCCGACGCGGGTTCTCCCGAGGTCGAGCCCGAGCGGCTCGCCGTGGCCTGGGCGACCGGCATCGGCGGCGTGTGGACGCTGCTCGACGCGTGGGACACCCTGCGCGAGCGCGGCACGCGCCGCGTGCTGCCCATGACGGTCCCGATGCTGATGCCGAACGGCCCGGGCGCGGCGGTCGGGATGGACCTGCACGCACGTGCCGGCATCCGCACGGTCGTGTCGGCGTGCGCGTCGAGCACCGAGTCGCTCGTGAACGCGTGGGAGCAGCTCCAGGACGGCATCGCCGACGTGGTCATCGCAGGTGGTTCCGAATCGGCGATCCACCCGATCACGATCGCGTCCTTCAACTCGATGCAGGCGCTGTCGCGCCGCAACGACGACCCGGCCGCCGCGTCACGCCCCTACGACGTCGGCCGCGACGGATTCGTGATGGGCGAGGGCGGCGCGGCGCTCGTGCTCGAGACCGAGGAGCACGCCAAGGCCCGCGGCGCCCGCATCTACGCCGAGCTCCTGGGCGGTGCGATCACCAGCGACGCGTACCACATCACCGCACCCGACCCCGAGGGGTCGGCCGCGGCGCGCGCGATGAAGTCCGCCATCGAGGGCGCCGGCGCATCGCTGGCCGACGTCCGGCACGTCAACGCGCACGCGACGAGCACCCCGGTCGGCGACATCGCCGAGTACAACGCCCTCCGCCGCATCTTCGGCGATGGCCTCGAGGGGATCGCGGTCACCGCGACCAAGGCGTCGACCGGTCACCTCCTCGGCGGTGCCGGTGCGATCGAGGCGATCTTCACCGTCCTCGCGCTCCACGAGCGCACGGCCCCGCCGACGATCAACCTGTCGGACCAGGACCCGGAGATCCCGCTCGACGTGGTCACCACGCCGCGCTCCCTGGGCGACGGCGAGCTCATCGCGATCAGCAACTCGTTCGGGTTCGGCGGGCACAACGCGGTCGCCGCGTTCCGCACGGCCTGAGCCGCGGCATCCGGCGACACCCGTCGTTCGACGCGAAGGCCCCGGCACCTCACGGTGCCGGGGCCTTCTGCGTCGCCGCTGCGGTTTCGGTCGTGCGCTACCGGGACCAGGTCGACCGGCGGGCGCGTCGCGCCACCGCGTGCGGCGTGCATCACCCCACGCGGTGCAACCAGACGACCGGGGCGAAATCGCTGGCGTGACGGAACGGCTCGAGCTCGTCGTCCCACGCCTGTCCGAGGGCGAGTCGTAGCTCGCGGTGGAGCTCGCCCGCGTCGAAGGCCGCGATCTCCATCGCGTAGCGGATGCGGTCCTCGGGCACGACCACGTTGCCGGCGGAGTCGGTCTGCGCGAAGAACACGCCGAGCTCGGGCGTGTGCATCCAACGCGATCCGTCGTTCCCGGGGGCGGGATCCTCGCTCACCTCGAACCGGAGCTGCTCCCATCCGCGGAGCGCCGACGCGATGCGGGCGCCCGCACCGGGATCCCCGGTCCACGAGTACTCGGTGCGCATGGTCCCGGGCAGCACGGGCTGGTCGGCCCAGTCGAAGTTGACCGGTGTGCCGAGCGCGCGGCCCACCGCCCATTCGACATGGGGGCTCAGCGCCCGCGGCGACGAGTGCACGAACAGCATGCCTCGCGCGGCGCGCGCGGCCCGCGTGAACTGCTCCGCCATCTCCTGCTCCGTTTCTCGTGAGGTGCGTCTTCCCCTACGACCTCGGAAACGGGCGGCTCGGCGTGAGCGACGTGTTCGATTGGACGACGATGCGACTCGTCAGTTCGAGTATGGCGCTACCGCCGCACGATCACAAGCCTCTGGCCTAAACTGCATACCGGGTGAGTTCGATCACCCGGGCGAAGGAGACCACGTGGCCGTACGGGATGCGCTGCTCGTCCTCCTGCTGAACGGACCTGCGTACGGCTTCCAGTTGCGCGGCGGCTTGGCCGAGCGCACGGGTGGTCGGCGCACGGTGAACGTCGGACAGATCTACTCCACGCTCGACCGTCTCACGGCCCGCGGGCTGGTCGAGCCGGCCGGCGCGACCGATGACGGCCTGCCCCTCCACCGCATCACCCCATCCGGCCGCACTGCCGCCGAAGCCTGGCTGGCCGGCGAGGACGCCGCCGGCGCGGATCCGTGGCATGAGACGGTCGACCGCGTGCTGATCGCCCTGTCCATGCCGGGCGTCGATGCCGCTGCGGTGCTGGCGGCGGAGCGCGCGAGATGGGACGATCGCCGCGCCGCCGCGGCCACCGTCGACCCGGCGGATGCCGCGGATGCCGCAGACGCCGCACCCGGGCGAGCACGCCTCGCGCGCCTCTCCTCGTCCGCCGACGTGCTCACGGCCGAGGCGGCGCTGCGCTGGCTCGAGGCCGTCGGGCGAACGGATGTCGCCGACGCCGCCTTCGCGCCCAGTGCCGAGCGCCCGCGCCGCGGGCGACGGCCCGCCAGTCCGGAGGCCAGGCCGATCGGCGGGCCCGCCGGAGCGCCCTGACGGCGGTCAGGACACCGCCGCGTAGCTCCGCACGATGTCGAGGTCGAGCGGGAACTCGACGGGGGCCTCGCCGAACAGGAGACGCCCGGCCTCGGTCGCGGATTCGCGGACGGCATCCGCGACGGCCCCGGTGAGCTCATCCGGCGCGTGCACGATGAGCTCATCGTGGAGGAAGTACACCAGGTGCGGCATCCGTTCGAATGCCGGACCCGACGCGGACGCGGGCGGAGCACCCGGCGGCAGGGACATCGCCGCCAAGCGGGGACGCAGCGACGCCATCCAGCACAGGGCCCACTCGGCCGCGGTGCCCTGCACCACGAAGTTCCGGGTGAATCGACCCCAGTCGCGCGCAGCGGACCGGGCGCGCCGCTCGTCGGCGACCGTCGCGTCGACGCCGTTCGCCCGAGCCTGGGTCTCATGCCAACTCGTCGGCGGGAGGGGCGACGAGCGCCCGAGCAGGGTGGTCACCCGGCGTCCGGCCTCGCCGGTTCGCGCTGCCTCGTCGACGAGCGCCATGGCGCGCGGGTAGGCCCGGCCGAGCCTCGGGACGAGCCGGCCGCTGTCGCCCGAGGTGGCGCCGTACATCGCGCCGAGCAGCGCGACCTTCGCCTCGTCTCGGGTCTCGACGACGCCCGCGTCGACGATCGCGCGGTACAGGTCGCGACCGCGTCCGGCCGCCGCCATGGCCGGGTCGCGCGCGAGCGCCGCGAGGACGCGCGGTTCGAGTTGCGACGCGTCGGCGACGACGAGCGACCATCCCTCGTCGGCGGTGACCGCGCCGCGGACGACCTTCGGCAACTGCAGCGCTCCCCCGCCCGAGGTCGCCCATCGCCCGGTGGCCGTGCCGCCGGCCACGTACTCGGCGCGGAGGCGCCGGTCGACGATCCACTCGTCGAGCCACGCCCACCCGTTCGCCGACCAGAGGCGGGCGAGGCGCTTGTAGGCGAGGAGCGGCTCGATCGCGGGGTGGTCGTGCTCGCGCAGCTCCCACCGGGCGGTCGATCCCACGCCGATCCCCGCCGCGCGCAGGGCTCGGAGGAGGTCGGCGTGCGAGTCGACGTTCAGCGACGGCGCGTCGAGGGCCTCGCGTACGGCCCGCGCGAGTTCCTCCATGCGGTCGGGCTTGCGGCCCGGCGCCGGGCGCGGTCCGAGTGCCGCCTCGAGCACCCGCTCGTGCTCACCGCGGTCCCACGGCAGTCCGGCGGCCCGCAGTTCCGCCGCCACGAGCGCGCCCGCCGATTCGGCGGCGAGCAGGAGCCGCATCGCGCCCGGCGAGTCCGCGTCATCCGCCAGCGCGAGCTGCCGGTCGTGCTCGGCGGCGAGATCGGCAAGCGACGGATGCCGCGACCCATCACCGCTGCGGACCTCGCTGGGTGCGTCGAGCTCGAAGAGCGCGGCGTGGGCGGCCACGGATGCCACGGGTGCGACCGGTTCGTCGACCGGGGCCTCGGCCGGACCCGGTGGCAGCCACTCGGGACGGGCGGGCGCCTCGCCTCGCGCGGTCGCCACTGCGGTCGACCAGGCCAGGATCGCGCCGCACAGCCGCAGGTCGTGACAGCGGGCGACCCGCACCCCGCGCGCGAGCAGGAACGGCGCCCACTCCCGGGTGTCGCGGCAGACCCAACGAGGCGCGTGCTCGGCCTCGAGCCGGGCGACGAGGTCGGGGAGGTGCTCCCGATCGACCTCGTGGCGCTCCGGACCGTCGAGGTCGCCGAACGTCACGCGCCCAGCGCCCGTCGCCGTGATCGCGATCCGCACGTCACGATTCTCGCGCGACCCACGGACACGCGGGGCGCGGCACTCGGACCGGGCATGTCGGCGGCATCCACGACGATGTCGCCATGACGAACGGAGCATCCAGATGGTCGCGGTGAGCTTCGCGTGCGGTCACGGAGCCGCGGCGGGAGCGCCGGGCAGTGTCGCACTGCGCCGAACCTGCCCGGTCTGCATGCTCCTGCACGAGACGCAGCGCACGCGCGGCGAGCTCCTCGGTCGCGTCGCGCCGCCCCAGCGGTCGGCGCTCGCCGCGGAGACGCGGGTCGGCGCGGAGTTCGACTGGCGTTGCCGACGCGGCCACGACCGGTTCCGAGCCAGCGTCGTCGACGTGCTGACCGGGCCGGGTTGTCCGAAGTGCGGGCGCAACGCGGCCTCCCCCGGGTCGCTTCGCGAGGCCGGGATGCCGTTCATGAAACCGGGGCTGCGCGTGGGCACCTCGATGACCGAGCAGCGACTGCGCGTGCTGCTCGGGGAACGACTGAAGCTGCACCACCGCGCCAACGCGGTGCGGACCGCCCGCATGTTCTACGGGCGGCAGGAGGTCTGGCCCGACATCCTCGTCGCCGAACTGCGGATCGCGATCGAGTACGACGATCCCGGTCGCTCCGGCCGGGCGCACCGCGGTCTGAAGGAGGGCTCGGACCAGGAGAAGGATGCGGCGTTGCGCGAGGTCGGCTGGGAGGTGATCCGGATCCGCGGCGGCGGGCTGCCCCCGCTCGGGCCGTACCACGTCGCCTGCCGCTCGGTCACCGCCGAGGTCGCCGACGAGGTGGTGCGGCTCATGCGCGTCATCCGCGGCGATGCGGCCGTCGACGCCATCGCCCTGCCGCTCGGCGCCACCGGCTGATCCGTCGTCTGCGCTCTGGTGCCGGAGGCCGCGACGCCGATATGGTGATCGCGACCCACCGACCCCGCTCCCCGCTCGCGCCGCGCTCCCCCTGCGTGCACGCCCCCGCCGGGATGCCCGCAGAGAGGCCGCACGTGCTCCTTCCGTTCCTGATCGTGGGAGGCATCGGCCTCACCCTCCTCGTCGTGTCGCTCGTCATCAGCGACGTGCTGGACCACTTCGAGCTCGGTGACGGGATGATCTCGGGCACCGCGCTCTCGGTGGCCCTGACCGTCTTCGGCGCGGCCGGCGCCATCACGGCGAGCAGCGGCCTCGACCTCGTCTGGGCGTACGTGCTCGCGATCGGACTCGCGATCGCGGCCTACGTCGTCTCCGCGCTCACCGTGCGATCGCTCGCCGCGAGTTCCGACGGCGTCCCCGCATCAGCGGTCGGCCTGACCGGCGTGGCGACCTCCGAGATCGGCGCCGGGGGCGGCGAGGTCAGCCTCGACGGGCCCGGTGAACTGGAGCGCCGCCTCGCCTTCGCCGACGGATCGATCCCCGAGGGCGCCCGCGTGCGCGTCGTCGCGCACGCCGGCAGCCGCGTCAAGGTCGTCGCCGACCGCGACTGACGCATCCGGGAGCCGCGTCGGCGCGACCCTCCCCGTCTGCCCGCGCCGTGCGGGCGACGTTCGACCTCTGCACCACCCGCCCGAACCGGAAGGACCCCCGTGATCCCCCTCTCGTCCGAACTCGTCCAGATCGGCGCGATCATCGCGATCGTCGTCGCGATCGGCGGCCTGCTGACGTTCATCGCACGTCGCATCCGACGCGTCCCGCCCAATGAGGCGCTCATCATCGTCGGCCGCGGTGCCGGCCGGTCCGCGGACAGCGGCACCGGTCAGCGGGTGGTCATCGGCGGCCGCACGTTCGTGTGGCCGATCCTGCAGCAGGGCTTCGCCATCTCCCTCGAGCAGCGCCAGATCGGGATCACGGTGGAGGGCGTCGACAAGCACCGCATCAAGATCGCCATCAAGGCATCGATCAACTTCAAGGTGAGCGGAACCGAGGACGGGGTCCGCCGCGCGGCCCAGCGGTTCCTCTCGCAGCAGGACCTCCTGACCGAGATCATCAAGGAGTCGCTCGAGGGCTCGCTGCGCTCGATCGTCGGCGACATGACGATCGAGCAGATCATCTCGGATCGCAAGTCGCTCTCCGACCGCGTCGTCGCCGAGACGAAGACCGACCTCGCGGAGCAGGGGCTGCAGGTCGACCTGCTGAACATCAGCGACATCTCCACGCCCGGCAGCGACTACCTCGCGAACCTCGGGCGCGCCGAGGCCGCCCGCGCCCGCCAGGTCGCCGAGGTGAGCGAGGCCGAGGCGGCCCGCGTCAGCGAGTTCGCCCGGATCGAGGCCGCCGAGCAGGTCGCGGAACGCCAGAAGGCGCTGAGCCTCAAGCAGGCGTCCATCAAGGCCGAGACCGATCGCGCGAACGCCGAGGCGGAGGCCTCGGGCCTGCTGGCCCGCGCCGAGCAGGACAAGCTCGTCGCGGTGCAGGAGCGTGACGCGCTCTCCGAGCAGGCGCTCGTGACTCAGGAGCGCCTCGACATCGAGATCCGCAAGCCGGCCGAGGCCGAGGCGTACGCCGAGGTCCAGCGCGCGAACGCGCAGCGCGACGCGGCCAACGCCGCGACCGAAGCCGACGCGTACAAGCGCACCAAGATCGCCGAGGCCAACAAGGTGGCGGCGGTGCAGGACGCCGAGGCGGCGGCCACGAGCGTCCGATTCGCCGGTGAGGCCGAGCGCGATCGCCAGGTCGCCCTGGCCGCGGGTGTCCGCGCCGAGGGTGAGGCGCGCGCGGCCGCCATCCAGGCGGAGGGCGTGGCAGAGGCCGCCGCGACGGACGCGAAGGCCGAAGCCCTCAAGAAGTACGGCGAGGCCGCCCTCGCGCAGGAGATCATCTCGCGCCTGCCGGAGATCGTGCGCGCCGCAGCCGAGCCCATCTCGAACATCGACACGCTGACCGTGGTCTCGACCGACGGGGCCAGCGCGATGACCAAGACCGTCGGGCAGGTGCTCGGCGAGGGCACGGAGGTCGTGAAGTCGTTGACCGGGCTCGACGTCGGTGCGATCCTCGCCGGGCTCGCGGGCGGCTCCATCGCCGCCGGCACCGCGGTGGGTGCCACGCGCGACTGATGCGCACGGGTCGGGGTGCGGCAGCAGCGGCATCCCGACCCGGGCCGCCGGTCAGTTCCGCGCCGCCGTCCAGGCCGCCAGCCGTGCGAGACCCTCGTCGATCGTGATCGTCGGCGCCCAGTCGAGATCCTCGCGGACGCGGCGCTGGTCGAACCAGTGCGCTGTCGACAGCTGCTCGGCGAGGAACCGGGTCATCGGCGGTTCGTCGCGGCCCGGGCGGAGTCGCCACAGGGCCTCCACGGCGGCACCGGCGCCGCGTGCCGCGCCGGCCGGGACCCGCCACGCGGGCGCCGGGACGCCGCAGGCGCGGCAGATGCCGGCGAGCAGCTCCCCCACCGGCCGCGGTTCGCCGTTCGTCACCACGTAGGCGCGCCCGTGCACCCGCTCCGCGCGGTCGAGCGCAGCGACGATCGCGGCCACCGCGTTGTCGATGTACGTCGTGTCGATGAGGGCGGCACCGTTGCCGATCACCGGGAGTCGCCGCGTCCGGGCGCGCTCGACGATCCGGCCGACGAGCTGCGGGTCGCCCGGTCCCCACACGAGGTGCGGACGGATGGCGACGACCGCGAAACCCGGTGCGTCGGATTCCAGCGCGAGCAGTTCACCGAGCGCCTTCGTGCGCGCATAGTCGCCGCGGGCCCGATCGGGATCCGCCCGCCCGGTGCCGTCCCCCACGAGCGACGTGCCGGCATGGGCGACCGAGGGCGAGGAGACGTGGACGACGCGCGTGACCCCCGCACGTCGCGCTTCGTCGAGCAGCGTCCGCGTCCCCTCGACGTTGACCGCATCGAACTCCGCGGGCGCGCCGGCCAGCGACACCTTCGCGGCGAGGTGCACGACCGCATCCATGCCGGCGACCGCGGTCCGCACGCGAGCGGCATCCGTCACGTCGCCCAGCACGTCGAGCGCGCCGTCGACCCGGGAGGGCCGCCGCTGCAGGGTGCGCACGTCGTGGCCGCCGCGGATGAGCTCGTCCGCGACGGCGCCTCCCAGATAGCCGCTCGCCCCCGTGACGAGCACCCTCATGGTCGACCCGCCTGCTCGCCGCGCAGCAGCGCATCGGCCCAGTGCGCGAGCGCCGTCCGGTCGATCTTCGAGTTGTGCCGGATGTCGGTCGGCAGTGACGGCGTCGTGAGGACCGCCGCGAGCGGCCGGGACGCGGCTGCCCGAACCGATGCGGCGAGGTCCGCATCGGCGAGTCCGGGCGCCCGCCCGCCCTCGACGATCGCGACGAGCGCCTGCGTGCCGCGCGGGCCGACCCCCACCAGCGCGGCGCGGCGCCCGCCCGTGGCGGTCTCGATGCGCTGCTCGAAGCCGACCGGAGTGACCACGCCGTCCGCCGTCACCATGACGTGCTGCAGGCGACCCTCGACCCAGAGGCGCCCCTCGGCGTCCAGGTGGCCGACATCGCCCGTGCTGTGCCGCCGCACCTCGAGTGTCGCGTGCGCCTTCGCGAGGCGGTCCACCGCCCAGAGCCGGTCGTAGCCGTCCCGCAGGTGCCGGGCGGAGACGACGATCTCCCCCGTGACGCCCGGGTCGGTCGTGAGCCTTCCGGTCGGCCGGCCGTCGTCGTCGAGCGGACTGATCCGCACGTCGACGCCGTCGATCGGCGACCCCACGCACACCCCTCCGGTGCCGTCGGCATCGGTCGTCGCGGCGTCGCGGATGCCCTCGAGGGTGATGTCGGTCATGAGGAGCCCCTCGGTCATGCCGTAGGGCGTGTGCAGGGTGGCGTTCGGGACGAGTTCGCCGACCTGGTCGAGCAGGTGCACCGGGACCGGTGCGCCCGCCGAGAGCACCGTGCGGATCCGCGTCAGTGCGGCGCGCTGCGACGGGCGGAGCGCGTCCGCGGTCGCGACGACGTTGGCGAGCGCGGCGGGCGAGAGGAACAGCACCGTGGCATCCGCCGCCTCGGCCGCATCCGCGACCGCGCTCGCGGTGAGCGTGCGCGGCGCCGTGACGTCGCCGAGCGGGATGACCGATCTCGCACCGAGCGCCGGCCCGAGCAGCGCGAACGGCGCGAATCCGGCGACGATGCCCGTGTCCGGCCCGAGGTCGTAGTGCCGCGCGAGCGCGTCCCGCAACGCACTCAGCTGCCCGTGGGTGTACCGCACGCCCTTGGCGGGTCCCGTCGAACCCGAGGTGAACAGGATCGCCGCGGCATCCGTCGGCTCGGGTTCGGGGAGCTCGGAGCCGCCGGCGATCCGCGCCTTCCCGAGTCGTCGCAGGTCGCCGAGCGAGTGCTCCACGGCGAGCGAGCGCGCGAGGGTCCGGGAGAGGGTGGCCACCGAGATCCGGCGACCCGGCCAGCCCAGCGCGCGAGCGGCGACCAGGCCGGGCAGCGCGCCGACGATGACGTCGGGGTGGGCACCACGGATGGCGCGCCCGAGCCCGCGCACGCCGAGCCCCGCGTCGGCGACGACCACCACGGCACCCACGCGCACGGCGGCGTAGAGCACCGCGGTGAGGTCGGCCGACGGCGGCACGAGCAGGCTCACGCGGTCGCCGGGTCGGACTCCCGCGGCCACCAGGCCGTGCGCCAGCTCGTCGACGCGCTGCGCGAGCGTGGCCCAGCGGATGACGCGCGGAGCGCCGTCCGCGCCGGCGCCCATGTCGATGAGCGCCGGCGCGCCGCGGCGCGCGTTGCGCTCCATCGGAGCCCAGATCGGTTCGCTCGGCGCCTCCCGTCCGTCCGATGGGCGCACGTCGGAATGGGGAGCCGGTGCGAGGGTCTCGGCGACCCAGTCGAGCACGATGGCGGCGTACTCCCTCTCCTCGGCGAGCAGGTGGCCGGCGCCCTCGGCGCGGTGCACGTCCGCGTGCGGTATCCGCTCGAGGAGGTCTCGCAGGTGCGCCTCGCCGAACACCGGATCGCGAGGACCCCACAGGACGAGCGCGGGCACGGTGAGGTCGGCGACGCCGGCCGCGATCCGGTCCAGCTCGGGCGCGCTGGCGTGCTCGGGTGAGGCGGGGATGTCGGCCACGAAGTCGTGGATGCCGCGCCGGCGATCCGGGTTCGCGTAGGGCGCACGGAACGCCTCGCGGACCTCCGGCGCCAGGGCGGGGCGGGCGAGCGACAGGGTCGTCTCGAGGAACGCCGGCGTGGACTGCGTCGCCAGGTCGAGGACTCCCGGCGCGAGCGCCGCCCGGAGCGGCATCGGGACGGGTCGACCCTCGGGCTGGTGCACCGCGGTGTTCAGCAGGACGACCCCGGCGAGGAGGTCGGGGTGGTCGACGGCCCAGCCCAGGCTGACCGGACCACCCCAGTCGTGCCCGACCGTGACGACCGGTCCCGCGAGGCCGAGTTCGTCGGTCAGGGCGCCCAGCTCGGCGACGCGGTCCTCGAGCCGGCGCATCCGACCGGTCCTCGCCGAGTACCCCATCTCGAGCTGGTCGACGGCGACGACGCGCCACGCCGGTCGCGGGTCCTCCCCCAGCGCCGCCTCGGTGGCGCCGGTGATCAGGCGGCGCCAGAGGTAGGACCACGTCGGGTTGCCGTGCACGCACAGGAGCGTGCCGATCGGCGTGACGCCCGCGGCATCCAGCGCGGTGCCGTTGTCGAGCAGGTGCCACTCGGCCCCGGCCGCACGGACGATGCGGGAATGGCCGTCGGGCAGGCCGGGCAGCCCGGACGGCGGCACGGCTGCAGCAACCTGCATGGCCTACCAGGCCATCTCGAGCATCGACGTGTTGAGCCCCGACCCGACGCCCATGAGGAGCACCCGGTCGCCGCGACGCAGCGACGGCGCCTCGTGCGCGAGGGTGATCGGGATGGAGGCCGGCCCGATGTTGCCCAGCGTGGGGTACGTGAGCGGGATGCGCGTCCGGTCGAGCTTCGCGGCCTTCACGATGGCGTCGGTGTGCACGTCGGACACCTGGTGCATGATGTACCGGTCCATCTGGGCCCAGTTCCAGTGCTTCCTCGCCTCCCGCCACGCGGCGGTCACGAGTTCCATGCCGCCCTTGAGGAGCGCTCGCGCGTCGGTGAACATGCCGTCGACGCTGCCCACGCAGAGGGAGTTGAACTGCGTCGCGGCCCGCGTGATGCCGCCGAGGATGCGGTGCCCCTCCGGATGCCGGTCGGTGCGCCCGATCACGGCAGCGGCGGCCCCCGACCCCAGCGTGAGGCTCGCGAACTCGCTCATGAACTGCGCCCGGCCGATGCCTTCGCGCTGCAACCGCTCGATCGTGTTCCGCTGCACCTGGTCGGCATCCTCGCCGTCGACGACGACCGCATAGTCGACCTGACCGGAGTCGATCATCCCGGCCGCGAGGCTCATCCCGTTGACGAACCCCAGGCACGCGTTCGTGACGTCGAAGTTGATGGCCGACGAGGGCAGACCGAGCCCGTGGTGGATGCGCACGGCGACGGACGGCTCGAGATGCGGCCGCGTGATCGAGGTGTTGATGAGCAGTCCCACCTGATCGGGCCGGATCCCCGCGCTCTCGAGCGCGCGCCGCCCCGCGTCGATCGCGGCCGAGTCGAAGGTCATGCCGTCTTCCCAGTTGCGGCGCTCGCGCACCCCGGCGACCCGTTGCAGCAGCCCGCTCGGCAGCGAGAGCCGCTCGAGCACCGGGAGCAGCCGCCGCTCGATCTCGTCGGAGGTCGTGACGCGCTTGGCGATGGTGGTCGCGACGGACAGCATCGAGACGTTGCGGTGCCGGGTGGTCGCGTTCCCCGGAACGTGAGCGGCCATGCTCAAACAGTAGTTCCGATGTCGCTGCGGCGCGCGGACATTGCCCTCAGCCGCATTCCGATGTAGGGCGGCTCCCGCCGGGTCCGGTGGCGCTCAGCCGTCGGTGTCGGTCCACGCCGCGATATCGACCCCGTGATTGTCGGGCGACGCGAGGGACCACCAGTCCGGTGCGTGCGAATCGTCGGCGAGTCGCCCGCCCGCCGCGAGGGCGGCCTCGACCCGGGCGCGGGCCTGGTCTGCCGGCACGAAGACGTCGAGGTGGGTGCGGCCCCGCGCCGGGACGTCGCCGGCGATGGGGTTGAACGCGAGTTGCGGGCCGCAGCGCAGCGGGTCGACGGCATCCGTGTCGCCGAACGCCTCGTACCCGAGTGCCGCTTCGAAGAACGGGCGGACGTCGGTCCGGGAATGCGTCGCGACGTAGATGCCGATCGACTGCGCGCGTGACGGATCCGGTGTGAGCTTCAGCTCGGCCGCGGCTCGGGACACGGCGGCTGCGAAGTCGGGGGCCGCCGCCGGAATCCCCTCCGGCCCCCGGTACGGGATGCGCACGACCACCGCCTCCGGACGCACGTCGACATCGGGGAGGACGCCGAACCGCTCGGCGGCGGCGACGATCGGCTCGACGAGCCGTGCAGCGTGGGCGAGCGAGGTCGCCGTGAAGACGGCGTGCGGCCCGGTGGCCGTCACCCGCCAGTCGGCGACGCCGGGGCCCCGATGGAAGTCGGCTGCGGAGATCGATCGTGGCCGGTTCGTCGACTCGTCCATGGCGTCTCCTTCGCAGCCGGCCGGCGTCCCGCGGCGCTCACGGGCGGGGACGCCGAGCGGAGTCCACCATACTCGGGCTCGATGCGTGAGCCCGAGCAGGAGGACCGGCCATCAAGACGGACGATACGTAGGGCGGACGGGACTTGAACCCGTGACCGATGGATTATGAGTCCACTGCTCTGACCGGCTGAGCTACCGCCCCGCGCGCCGGATCACTCGGAGAGCGCGGCCGGCGCGTTGTCGGTGACCGGGTCGGTCACCGGCTTCCCACGATACAGATTCTCGAATGTGGTGATCGTGCGCTGGATGTCGTGCGCGGCGATGAGCCGGAGCGACTCCTCCTTCATCCGGCGGTATTCCTCGGGGGCCGCCTCGAGCACGAGTCGCAGCTTCGCGGCGAGGTCCTCGGCACTGCCCGGCTCGAACAGGTAGCCGTTCTCGCCGTCGTGGACCAGGTGCGGCAGGGCCATCGCGTCGGCCGCGACGACCGGCAGCGCCGACGCCATGGCCTCCATCGTCACGATGCTCTGGAGCTCGGCGATCGAGGGCATGGCGAGCACGGAGGCGCGGTGGTAGGCCTCGCGGAGCTCCTCATCGGTCACGTAGCCGGTGAACGTCACGCGATCGGCGATGCCGAGCTCGGCCGCCAGGTTCTCGAGGTTCCGCTTCTGGTCGCCGCCGCCGACGATCTCGACCTTCACGTCGAGCTCGTCGGGCAGCAGCGTGATCGCGTGGAGCAGGACGTCGATGTGCTTCTCGTGCGTGACGCGTCCGACGAAGATGATCCGGTTCTCGGTGCGCGGCTCCCAGTTCGGGGCGTACTTGTGCGCGTCGATGCCGCACGAGATCGCGTGGACGCCGCGGAGGCCCGTCGCGCGCTCGAGGAAGTCGGCGGCGCGGCGGGTCGGCGTGGTGACCGACTCGGCGCGGCTGAAGCTGCGGCGTGCGGCCTTCCAGGCGAGGCCCACGGCCCACTCCTGCCACGCCTTCGGGATGAGGGAGAACTCGAGCATGTTCTCGGGCATCATGTGGTTGGTGCCGACGATGCGGATGCCGCGCTTCTGCGCCTCGACGGAGAGCCCCCGCCCGACGATGATGTGCGACTGGAAGTGCACCACGTCGGGCTGCACTCGGTCGAGGATCCTGGCGCTGTTCTGCTTGATCCGCCAGGGCAGCGCGAACCGCAGCCAGTCGTGGGGGTACCAGCGCCAGCTGTAGAGGCGGTGCGCGGTCATCTCCTGACCCTCGTGCACCTCCTTCCACGTGCCGTGCTTCCGACTCGCGGCCGGCGCCATGACGTGCACGTCATGGCCTCGCTCGACGAGTCCCGCGGCGAGCCGCTCGGCGAAGCGCGCGGCGCCGTTGACGTCGGGCGCGAAGGTGTCGGCGCCGATCAGGATGCGGAGGGGACGCTCCGCGTCGGTATCGGCGGACGTGCTCGGGGTGTCGGACACGTGGTGCTGTACCTCGCAGTTCGTGGGCGGTGGAGTGCCCCGGGCGGGCTCACGCAGGCGGTCGCCGGGGGCCGTGCCGGCTCGATGGCCGGAGGCTTCATCCGAAGATAGTCTACGAGACGTCGCCCCACGGGCCCGGTGCCGCGCGGACGGACGGTCAGAGCCTCGTCTGCGGATGGTTCTTCGCCAGCCGGAACACGCCCCACACGGCGATGGCGCCCGTCACGATGAACACGAAGATCGCCCACAGCGGCGCCTGCGACGCCTCGCCCAGCACGATCACGCCGATGAGGACGGCGACCATGGGATCGACGACGGTGAGGCCCGCGATGACGAGGTCGGGCGGGCCGCTCGCGTAGGCGTTCTGCACGAAGTACGCCCCGAGGCCGGTGCCGGCGAGCAGGGCGAGCACGCAGAGGAAGGTGAGCCACTCGAACTCCCCCTGCTGGACCCGGTTCAGCACGACCTTCGCGAGCGTCGCGACGAAGCCGTAGATGACCCCGGCCATGATCACGTAGAACAGTGCCCGGATCCGATGGCGGAGCAGCCCGAAGGTGATCGCCGCAGCGGTGAGCACCACCCCGAGGATGACCAGGATCGTCACGATCTGCCCGTCCGTCACCGGTTTGCTCACCGCCGTGAAGGCGGCCACGCCGACGAAGACGAAGACGCCGCCCACGCACATGATGATCGCCACGACCGACTTCCGGCTGAGCTTCACGTGGTTGACGCGCGAGTTGAGGATCGACGTGATGACCAGCGCCAGCGCCCCGAGCGGCTGCACGACGATCAGCGGTGCGAAGTACAGGCTCGAGAGCTGGAAGACGATGGCGAGCCCCAGCATGAGCGTGCCGAGCACCCACGAGGGCCGCGCGAGCAGCAGCGCGAGCTGGCGCCCGTTCAGGCCCTTGCCGAGCGTGTCGGCGGTGAGCGCCTCGACCTTCACGACGCCGCGATGCTGGAACTGCGCTCCCAGGGAGAGGAACACCGCACCGATCAGGGCGAGCGGGATGCCGATGAACTGCCGCGGATCGAGCGGGATGAGCTCGGTCAACTCGGTGAGGTCGGGATCCACGCAACGACCCTACCCGCTCCCCCGCCGATATCCTTGCCGAATGGCCGTGCTCCCCATTCGAATCACGGGCGACCCCGTGCTCCATGCGCCCGCCTCCCCCGTCGAGCGGATCGACGACGAGATCCGGACCCTCGTGCGCGACCTCTACGAGACGATGGATGCCGCACCCGGCGTGGGCCTGGCCGCACCCCAGGCGGGGGTGCCGCTGCGCGTGTTCACGTACGGCTGGACCGACGAGGAGGGCACGGCGTGGCGCGGCGTCGCGATCAACCCCGAGCTGTGGATCTCACCGCCCGTCCCGGGCATGCCCGACGACGATGACGAGTCGGAGGGCTGCCTCTCGTTCCCGGGCGAGCGGTTCGCGCTCCGCCGCGCCGAGCGGGCGATCCTACGGGCCACCGACCTTGAGGGCGAGCCGTTCGAGATCGTGGCCGACGGATGGCTCGCGCGCATCTTCCAGCACGAGTACGACCACCTCGACGGCGTCCTCTACATGGACCGCCTCGACGACCACGACCAGCGCATCGTGCAGAAGATCACGCGCAAGCGCGGATGGGGCCGCCCCGGCGCGAGTTGGATGCCCGGCGTCGACGACCTGGAGGCCTGACCGGTCGACGGCGCCCGCGGCGCGGCATCCGTCGCCCCCGGTCAGGCGACGAGGCGGATGCCGGCGGCCACGGCGGCCGCGACCGCCACGACGACGATGAACGGGGTGCGCACCGCGTAGAGGGCCGCCGCGACGATCAGGGCCGGCACGCGGGCATCGACCGTGAGCCCCTGCCCCGCGCCGAGCGTCTGCACGGCGATGAGCGCCGCGAGCAGCGCCACGGTCAGCAGGTCGGCGATGCGGGCCGGGCGTTCACGCTCGAGGAGGCTCGCCGGGACGAGGTGTCCGGCGAGCTTCAGGGCGAGCGTGGCCGCGGTCGCGACGAGGATCACGTGCCAGACGGTCATGCCTCCCGCCTCCGCCCGAGCAGGTCGAACCAGCCGATGACCACGGCGACGAGCGCCGCGACGAGCACCGGCAGTCCGGGCGTGAGGACCGGGGTGGCGATGGTTGCGACGACCGCTGCGACGACCGCGGTCGCGCCGGCCTGCAGCCGTTTGAGCCGGGGCCAGAGCAGGCCGAGGAACGCCGCGGCCGCCGCGGCGTCGAGCCCGTACGCCCGCGTGTCGCCGAGCGCGTCGCCGATCAGGGCGCCGGCGAGCGTCGTGAGGTTCCAGCCGATGAAGATCGCGACGCCCGTCACCCAGAATCCGACGCGGGCCGCGCGGTCGGTGCTCTGCGCGAGGGCCACCGCCGTCGACTCGTCGATGGTGAGCCAGGCCGCCGCCACGCGGTGCGCCACGCCGCGACTGCCGACGACCGGCCGCATGCGCATGCCGTACACGACGTTCCGCACCCCGAGCAGGGCGGCCGCCGCGATCGCCGACCCGCCCGCGGCGACGCCACCGGATGCCACGACCCCGACGAGCGCGAACTGCGATCCGCCGGTGAACATCACGAGGCTCAGGAAGCACGCCTGCCAGACGTCGAGTCCCGAGGCGACCGCGAGGGCGCCGAACGAGACGCCGTAGGCGGCGGTCGCGAGGCCGACGGCGATGCCGTCGCGACGCGCCGTCCGGACGGCGGCGGCATCGGTGGCCGCGCCGGCGCCCGCGGCCGCATCGTCGGACACCAGTCGACCTCCCGGATCGCGAAAGGCCGCCCGGGAACCGGACGGCCTTCGAAGCTCCCCCACTTGGACTCGAACCAAGAACCTATCGGTTAACAGCCGATTGCTCTGCCAATTGAGCTATGGAGGATCGCGCACCGCGCAACGATCACTTTAGCAAAACGACCGCCGGACTCCCAATCCGAGGCGGACTCAGGTCCGTCAGTACCCGGCCTCGAGATCGACGACGCCGACGAACGCCCCGTCGCCGAGGAACGCGCGGGTGTTCGCCGCGATCCGCTCGGCGAACAGTGGGACGGTCATGTCGTCGGTGTCGGCGACGTGCGGCGTCACGATGCAGTTCGGAGCGGTCCACAGCGCGTGCCCGGCCGGGAGCGGTTCCGGGTCGGTGACGTCCAGGCCCGCTCCGCCGAGGCGGCCCGATCCGAGGGCGGCGACGAGTTCGCCGGTGTCGACGATCGCGCCGCGTGCGACGTTGACCAGCACCGCACCCCGGGGCATCGCCGCGAACGCCTCGCGGCCGAGCAGCCCGCGCGTCTCCTCGGTGAGGGCGGCCGTCACGACGACCACGTCGGCCTCGGCGAGGGCGTCGAGGAGCCGGGCGGTCGTCACGGTCCGGGCGGCGCCGGGCACCGCGGCATCCGTTCGCCGCACCACCGTCGCGTGCACCCCGAACGGCTCGAGCAGCCGCAGCAGTTCGGCGGTGATGCCGCCCCCGCCGACGATCACCACCCGCGCACCGTGCAGGGTGCGGCCGAGTTCGTCGTGCGCCCACTCCCCGGCGCGGATGCGGCGCGGCAGCTCGCGCAGGACGGCGAGGGCGAGCATGAGCGCGTGCTCGGCGACCGGCTGTGCGTACGATCCCTTGGCGCTCGTCCACGTCCGGCCGTCGCCGGAGTGGCGGCGGAGCAGGCCCGCGAACGCGTCCACGCCCGCCCACGGCAGCTGCACCCACGAGATCGCCGGATGCCGCTGCAGCAACTGCTCGAGCTCGGCCTCGCCGGCCGGGTGGGTCCAGACCAGGCCGCGCGTGGCCTCGGAGACGGGCGCGACTTCGCCGCCGGCCGACCGGACCGCGGCGGCGAACCGCGGCTCGGCGTCGGCCACGATCGCGATCGGGCCGCCGGTCGGCGCGGAGGTCACGCGCGCGGCTCGGGGCGGAGGTCGTCGCTCACGGCGTGCCCGCCGTCGATCGCCGCGCCGAGCGCCCGGACGTAGGGGTGCACCGGGTCGCGGAAGACCTCGTCCATCGTGCCCGCCGCCACGAGCCGGCCCTGGTCGAGCACCGCGATGCGGTCGGCGACGCGCCGGAGCACCGGCAGGTCGTGGGTGATGATGATCGACGAGAACGTGTGGCCGTCGCGGAGTTCGCCGATCAGCTCGGCGACCGCGTCGCGCACGGTGAGGTCGATGCCGGCCGTGGGCTGGTCGGCGACGAGGAGCGACGGGCCGAGCACGAGCGCGCGGGCGAGGGCCACGCGCTGCCGCTGCCCACCGCTGAGCTCGTACGGATACCGCTCGAGCATCCCGAGCGGCAGCCGCACCGCATCGACCATCGTCGCGACGCGCGTGGTGAGCGCCTTCCGCGGGTAGCGGTGGTCGCGCTCGAGGATCGGCTCGGCGATGATCTCGGCGACCGTGCGGTCGGACGGCAGCGTCTGGGCGGCATCCTGCGCCAGGTAGCCGACCCGGAACCGGAGCTCGGGCACCTTCCGGCGCGGGATGCCGCGCAGCGGCGTGCCGAGCACGATCGCCTCGCCGCCCGTGATCACCGGGCGGACCTCGCCGCCGGCGCCGCTCGGCTCGAACGCCGCGCCCGAGAGCACGCGCGCGAGCGTGGACTTGCCGCTGCCCGCGGAGCCGAGCAGGCCCAGGACCTCGCCCGGGGCGAGCCGCAGGTCGACGCCGCGGAGCGCGACGTGAGCGGCACTCGCCCCGTGGGCCGGGTACTCGATCGAGAGGTCGCTCGTGACCACCGGGTAGCCGTGCGTGACGCCGCGGCTCATCGCGCGACCTCGTCGAGGCGGTGCAGCTCGGCACGGCGCTCCGCCTGCGCGACCGGGTCGGGCACGGGCAGCGATGCGAGCAGGCGCTGCGTGTACGGATCCTTCGGCGCCCCGAGCACCTCGGCACCGGTCCCCTCCTCGACGAGGCGTCCGCGGTACAGCACCGCGATCCGGTCGGCGAGGAGGTCGACGACGGCGAGGTCGTGGCTGATGAACAGCGAGGCGAACCCGAACTCGCGCTGCAGCTCGGCGAAGAGCTCGAGGACGCGCGCCTGGACCGAGACGTCGAGCGCGGAGGTCGGCTCGTCGGCGATGAGCAGCTCGGGCTCGAGCGCGATGGCCCGGGCCAGGCTCGCACGCTGCCGCTGGCCGCCGGAGAGCTCGTGCGGGTACCGGTCGCCGTACGCGGCGGGCAGCTGCACGGCCTCGAGCAGTTCGTTCACGCGCGGGCGCGCGTCGCGCGCGTCGACGGCCCGCTCGTGGATCACCAGCGGTTCCGCGACGCACTCGGCAATCGTGAGCAGCGGGTTGAAGCTCGACGCCGGATCCTGGAACACGAACCCGATGCGACTGCGCGACGGACGGAACTGCCGCTCGCGGATGCCGTTCATCTCGTGACCGAGGACCTTCAGCGAGCCGCCCGTGACCTTCGTGAGTCCGGCGATCGCGCGACCGATGGTGGTCTTGCCCGACCCGCTCTCGCCGACGAGCCCGAGCACCTCCCCCGGCCGGATCGCGAGGTCGACGCCGTCGACGGCACGGAAGCCGGCACGGCCGAGGCGGCCCGGGTACTCGATCTCGAGCCCGCGGGCCTCGACGACCGGCGTGCCGGTCGCCCAGCCCTCCGGCCGCGCCGCGGCCCGCTCGGCCGCCTTGGCGACGCCGTGACCGACGTAGGGCACGGCGGCGAGCAGTCGCTTGGTGTAGTCGTCCTGCGGCGCGGCGAACAGCTCCCGGGCCGACGCCTCCTCGACGACGCGTCCCTGGTACATGACGACCACGCGGTCGGCGAGGTCGGCCACCACGCCCATGTTGTGCGTGATGAGCACGATCGCCGTGCCGAACTCGTCGCGCACCCGACGGAGCAGGTCGAGGATCTCGGCCTGCACCGTGACGTCGAGCGCCGTGGTCGGCTCGTCGGCGACGATGAGTCCGGGCTCGAGCACGAGCGCCATCGCGATGACGATGCGCTGCTTCTGTCCGCCTGAGAACTGGTGCGGGAAGTGGTCGACCCGCTCCTCGGGGTCGGGGATGCCGACCTTGCCGAGGATCTCGATCGCCTTCGCCCGCGCTTCGGCCTTGGAGACCCTGCCGTGGGCGCGGAGGCCCTCCATGATCTGCCAGCCGACCGTGTAGACCGGGTTCAGCGCCGTGGACGGCTCCTGGAACACCATGGCCACGTCGGTGCCGCGGATGGCGCGCAGTTGCGCTCCGCTCAGCGTGACGACGTCGTGCTCGGCCGTTCCGGCGCGGTTGGACAGCACGACGGCGCCGTTCGTCGTGGCAGTCTCGGGCAGCAGGCCGAGGATCGTCTTGGCGGTGACGGTCTTGCCGCTGCCGGACTCGCCGACGATCGCGACGACCTCGCCGCGCTCGACCGACAGGCTGACGTCGTCGACCGCCTTGACGGCGCCGGCATCGGTCGAGAACGAGACGCCCAGGTTGCGGATGTCGACCACCGTGCTCATCGCTTGACCTCGATCCCGTGTTCGTCGAACGTCTCCCCGTCTTCCAGGCCGCCCAGTCCGCCGGGACCGGCGACGAGGGTACCGCCGGGAACGACCGAGGTCTCGGCGACCTCGCCCGCGGCCTGCGCCACGCGGCGGCGGCCGCGCAGGCGCGGGTCGGCGAGGTCGTTGAGGCTCTCGCCGACGAGGGTGATGCCGAGCACCGTGAACACGATGGCCAGACCCGGGAAGAGCGCGGTCCACCAGATGCCGCTCGTGACATCCGACTGCGCCTTGAAGAGGTCGTAGCCCCATTCGGCGGCTGCCGTGGGCTCGATGCCGAACCCGAGGAAGCCGAGCGCCGCGAGGGTGAGGATCGCCTCGGAGGAGTTCAGGGTGATGATGAGCGGCAGCGTGCGCGTGGCGTTGCGCAGCACGTGCTTGAACACGATGCGGCGGTTCGACGCCCCGAGCACCTTGGCCGACTCGACGTACGCCTCGGACTTGATGCGCACGGTCTCGGCGCGGATGACGCGGAAGTACTGCGGGATGAACACGACCATGATCGAGATCGCCGCGGCGAGCACGCCGCCGAGGAGGCTCGACTGCCCTCCGGAGATCACGATCGACATGACGATCGCGAGCAGCAGCGACGGGAACGCGTAGATCGCGTCGGCCACGACGACGAGCACCCGGTCGAGCCATCCGCCGAAGTAACCGGCGTACAGGCCCAGTGCCACGCCGATGAAGATCGACAGCAGCACCGCGAGCACGATCACGAGGACCGCCGTCTGCGTACCCCAGATGACGCGGGAGAGCACGTCGTACCCCCCGACGGTCGTGCCGAGCAGGTGCTCGGGTGACGGCGGCTGCTGGGTGCCGAACGAGCCCGCGTCATCGCGGCGCTGGGCGTAGCCGTACGGTGCGAGCAGCGGCGCGAGGGCCGCGGTGAGCAGGAACACGCCGACCATGACGAGGCCGGCGACGAGCATGCCTCGCTGGAGGCCGACGCTCTGGCGGACCTGCCGCACCACGGGCAGGCGGTCGACGAGGCGGCGACGCGGGGCGGGGGCGGTGGCGACGGATGCCGTCGACATGTCAGTACCTCACCCTCGGGTCGATGAACGCCGCGATGATGTCGACGACGAAGTTCGTGAGCGCGACGATCACGGCGAGCAGCGCGACGATGCCCTGGACGGCGACGAAGTCCCGCGATTCCAGGAACTCGGCGAGGATGAAGCCGAGGCCCTTCCACTCGAACGTCGTCTCGGTGAGGACCGCGCCGGCGAGCAGGAGCGCGATCTGCATGCCGATGACGGTGATGATCGGGATGAGCGCCGGGCGGTACGCGTGCCGCTTGAGCAGCCGGCGTTCGCTGACACCCCGCGAGCGGGCCGCGTCGACGTAGTCCGTCGCGAGGGTGCCGATCACGTTCGTGCGCACCAGGCGGAGGAAGATGCCGGCGGTGAGCAGGCCGAGCGCGATCGCGGGCAGCACGGCGTGGGAGAGCACGTCGGCGACGACCCGGGGGTCGCCGGTGAGGATCGCGTCGATCGTGTAGAGCCCGGTGCGCGTGTCGAGCAGTTGCATCTGGATCTCGGAGCTCACGGTCGCCCGCCCGGCGACGGGCAGCCACTTCAGCCACACCGCGAAGACGAGCTTGAGCAGGAGGCCGGCGAAGAAGATCGGGATGGCGTACCAGAGGATCGCGAGCACGCGGTACACCGCGTCCTGCGGCCGGTCGCGGTGGTAGGCGGCGCGCAGGCCGAGCGGGATGCCGACGGCGAAGGCGACGATGAGCGAGTAGAAGACCAGCTCGAGCGTCGCGGGCCCGTAGGTGAGCAGCACCTCGAGCACCGGACGGTTCGTGGTGATGGTCTCGCCGAAGTTGCCCGTGAAGATCTGGCCGAGGTACTCGACGTACTGGACGAGGATCGGCCGGTCGTAGCCCGCCTCGGCCCGCAGTGCGGCGAGCTGGTCGGCGCTGAGCCGTCCGCCCTGCGCGGCGGTGATCGGGTCGCCCGTGGTCCGCATCAGGAAGAAGACGACGGTGACGAGGATGAAGATCGTGGGGAAGATCAGCAGGAAGCGGATGAGCAGGTACCTGGCGAATCCGCCGCCCTGCGCCTTCGCCTTCGGCCGATCCGGTTGGGGTATGCCCTCCGACGGGGACACGGTGTCAGCAGTGGTGCTCATGGATTCCTCAGGGGTACAGGGGAACGGGGGCGACCCGCGGTAGCAGATCGCCCCCGTCGTCGAGCTTCAACGACTCTAGCCCGTGGCTAGCCCTTCGACAGCGCCGCGTAGCGGAACTTGAACGACGCGTCGAGCGTGTCCTCGGCACCCTCGACGTCGGCGCCCACCACGGCGATCTGCGCGCCCTGCATGTACGGCAGGGTCGACAGGTCGGCCGCGACCTTCTCCTGGATCTCGCCGATGAGCGCCTCGCGCTCGGCGGGGTCGGCCGTGACGGCCTGCTGCAGGATGAGGTCGTTCACCTCGGGGTTGTCGTAGTGGTTCGCGAGGAAGTTCTCCGTGAGGAAGAACGGGGTGAGGTAGTTGTCGGCGTCCGAGTAGTCCGGGAACCAGCCGAGCTGGTACACCGGGTACAGGTCGGCGACGCGGTCGTCGGAGTACTGCACCCACTCGGTCGACTGCAGGTTCACCGAGAACAGGCCGTCGGCCTCGAGGCTGTCCTTGATGACCGCGTACTCGTCCGACGACGACGGGCCGTAGCGCTCCGCGACGTACTGGATGCTGATGTCCAGCGGCGTCTCGATGCCGGCCTCCTCGAGGACCGCGGCGGCCTTCTCGGCGTCGGGCGCGCCGTTGCCGTCGCCGTACAGCTCCTTGAGCGACTCGTTCGCGCCGGTCAGCCCCTCGGGGACGTAGGAGTACAGCGGGGTGAAGGTGCCCTTGTAGACGTCCTCCGAGATCGCGTCGCGGTCGATGAGGTGCGCGATGGCCTGGCGGACGGCCAGCGCCTTCGCCTCGTCGGCCTCGGGCGTGGTCGCCCCGAACGGCATCGTGTTGAAGTTGAAGACCATGTAGCGGATCTCGCCGCCGGGGCCGTCGACGACCTTCACGTTGTCGTTGCCGCGGAGGTCCTCGATGTCGGTCGCGCTGAGCGTGCGGTGCGCGACGTCGATGTTGCCCTCCTGGACGTCGAGCTTCAGGTTCGACGCGTCGGTGTAGTAACGGACGTTCACCGTCTCGGTCTTCGCCTCGCCGAGCAGGCCCTGGTAGTCGGGGTTCGCCGTGTAGGAGACGAGCTCGTTGAAGTTGTAGTTCGAGATGGTGTACTGACCGGCGAACGCCTCGCCCTCGACGATCTCGTCGTCGGAGGTGAGCGCGTCGGCCGAGAAGACGTCCTCGTCGACGATCGGGCCGACCGGGCTGGAGAGGATCTGCGGGAAGATCTGGTCGTTCGGCGACTTGAGCGTGAAGACGACGGTGAGGTCGTCGGGCGCCTCGACGCTGTCGAGGTTGTACAGCAGCGACGACGGGCCGTTGGGGTCGGCGATCGCGAGCTGTCGGTCGAAGGAGAACTTCACGTCGGACGAGGTGAGCTCGTTGCCGTTGGCGAAGGTGAGGCCGTCCTTCAGGGTCACGGTGTACTCGGTGTCCGACGTGAACTCGGCCGACTCGGCGATGTCCGGCTCGACGTCCGGGCTGCCGTAGGGCGTGTTCATCAGGAACGGGTACACCTGATTCATGACCGCGAACGAGCCGTTGTCGTACGAGCCGGCGGGGTCGAGCGCGGTGATCTGCTCGGTGGTGCCGATCGTCAGCGTGCCGGCGGCGTCGCCGCCGTCGTCGCTCCCGCCGGCCGTGCAGCCGGTGAGGGCGAGGGCCGTGGCGGAGAAGCCCGCGGCGAACGCGAGCGCGCGCCTGCGGTTCGTGGATGCGGATGCCATATCCGTCTACCTCTTCCTGTCGGGTGACCGCGCGCGGGGTCGCCGCGTCGCGATCTCGTATCTCTCAGGCCTAGCACAACGGCGGTCCCCCGTTCGGGGCGCGGTGTCCCCGGGGCTCGAATGTGACCGATCTGCAACCTTGTGCTCAGGTGAGCACGGGCGCCGCTGAGCGGCCCTCAGTTCGGGCGATGGGCGGGGCGACGGATGCCGCGGCGGCGAGCCTCGTCGCCGTCAGTCGCCGCGCAGCCGGCGACGCTCCTGCTCGAGCGCGACGAGACCGCGCTGGATCGCGGCGTAGGTCGCGGTGTCGCCGCGGTCGGTGCGCTGGAGCCGGCCGAGGAGCTCCTGCTTCTGACGGAGCAGCTCGCGGTCGACGAGCGCGCCGACGACGCCCCGGACGTAGGCGGTGAGCTCGACGGCGTTGCGCTGCGGCACCGGGAGCACCGCGAGCTGCTGCACGATCGACGCGAACGGCGCAGGCACCTCGGCGACGACGCGGTCGACGGTCACCGTCGCGGTCGCGGTCGAACCGGGTGCGGGCGAACCCGTGGCGGTGGTGGCGAGCGCCGAGGCGATGCCGTCGCGGACCACGGCGAGCGTGGCGTTGCCGAACCGGCAGTCGACGCCCTGACGCAGCAGGTCGATCCCGACCGCCTCCGGGTACTGGAGCATGGCCTGCAGGGCGTCCCGCTCCAGGCGCGTGGCCGGGTCGTTCGGCAGGTGGCGGATCGAGTAGGCGCGTTCGGGTTCGCCGTCCAGGGTGGGAGCGTTCCGGGCTGCGTCGCCGCCCTCGGGCCGGCGGCGCTCCCCGGGGCCGCCGTCCGGCCCCGGCCGCCCTCGGCGCTCTTGCCCGCGCTCGTCGCGTTCGCCCCGACCCTGTCCTCCGCGCTCCCGGCCCTCCGCCGCGCGAACCGCACGGCTGACCTCGCCGAGCTCGACGCCGAGCATGCGCGCGAGCTCGCGCGTGTATCCGGGCCGCAGCGCCGGGTCGCGGATGTCGGCGACGATGGGCGCCGCGGCCCGCAGCGCGTTGACGCGACCCTCGACCGTCTCGAGGTCGAACCGCGAGAGCGTGTGCCGGATGACGAACTCGAACATCGGCGTCTTCGCCTCGACGAGCGTGCGCACCGCGGCGTCGCCCCGCGCGAGACGCAGGTCGCACGGGTCGAGGCCGTCGGGCGCGACCGCGACGAACGTCTGCGCCGCGAACCTCCGCTCCTCGCCGAACGCGCGCATCGCCGCCTTCTGCCCGGCTTCGTCGCCGTCGAACGTGAATACGACCTCGCCCACGCCGGAGTCGTCGCCCAGCACGCGGCGGAGCACCTTGATGTGGTCGACGCCGAACGAGGTGCCGCAGGTCGCGATCGCGGTGGTCACGCCCGCGAGGTGGCAGGCCATGACATCCGTGTACCCCTCGACCACGACGACGCGGTGCGACTTGGCGATGTCGCGCTTGGCGAGGTCGAGCCCGTAGAGCACCTGCGCCTTGTGGTAGATCGCGGTCTCGGGGGTGTTCAGGTACTTGGGGCCGTTGTCGTCCTCGAGCAGGCGGCGCGCGCCGAATCCGACGGTCTGGCCGGTGACGTCGCGGATCGGCCAGACGAGCCGCCCGCGGAATCGGTCGTACACGCCGCGGTCGCCTTGGGAGACGAGGCCGGCCGCCGCGAGTTCCTCGCTCGTGAAGCCGCGCCCGCGCAGGTGGTTCGTGAGCGCGTCCCAGCTCTTCGGCGCGAAGCCGACGCCGAACCGGCGCGCCGCCTCGGCGTCGAAGCCGCGCTCGCCGAGGAAGCGGCGCCCCACCTCGGCCTCGGGCGAGCCGAGGCGTTCGACGAAGAACTCCGCCGCGGCCTGGTTCGCGGCGAGCAGCCGGGCGCGGTTGCCGTGCTCGGCTGCCGGACCGCCGTCCTCGTAGTGGAGCTCGAATCCGATGCGGCCGGCGAGCCGCTCGACCGCCTCGGTGAACGTCACGTGGTCCATGCGCTGCAGGAACGTGTAGACGTCGCCCGACTCGCCGCATCCGAAGCAGTGGTAGAAGCCGCGCTGGGGAGTGACGTGGAAGCTCGGGCTGCGCTCGTCGTGGAAGGGGCAGAGGCCCTTCATGGAGCCGACACCGGCGGACTTCAGGGAGACGTGCTCGCCGATGATGTCGGCGATGTTCGTGCGAGCCTTCACCTCTTCGACATCGCTCTGTCGAATGCGGCCCGCCATGGTGATCATCCTATTCCGCGGATGCCGCCCCGCGGCCGGGACGGCGGAGTCAGCGCTGCACGAGCCGCTCGTACCAGGCCAGTGCGGACTGGTCGGTGAGACTCGCGACCTGGTCGACGACGACCCGCTTGCGCGCGGCGTCGTCGGCGGCCTGGCGCCAGTCCTCGGCGAAGCCCGCGTCGAGGTTCGCGTCGCCCGTCTCCCAGAGCACGTCGGCGAGGGCGGTGAGCACCTGCCGCTGCTGCGAGTAGATGGGCTGCCGGGTGTTCCGCGACATGACGAACGCGGCGACGATGCCCTTCAGCACCGCGATCTCGGCCTGGATCTCGCGCGGCACGACGACGTCGGCGTCGAACCGGATGAGGCTCTCGACCGGGTGGTGCGCGCGCGTGGCCTCGGTCGCGGCGTGGGCGAACCGGCCGATGAGCTGGCTCGTGAGGTTCTTCAGTGCGGCCTGGTCGCGCCGGCTGCCCTCCCACGACGAGAGCCACGCGTCGAGCGAGTCGAGCCGGTCGAAGGCGGCGATCAGCTCGTCGTGGCCGATCGCGCCGCCGATCCAGTCGTGCATCGCCGTCACCAGGTCGTCGTGGTCGACGCGCCGGCCGAGCGCCGCGACGTCGATGTAGCCGCCGACGATCGCATCCTCGAGGTCGTGCACCGAGTAGGCGATGTCGTCGGAGAGGTCCATGACCTGCGCCTCGACGCAGAGCCGGCGCTCGGGGGCACCCCGTCGCATCCACTGGAACACGTCGACGTCATCGGCGTAGAAGCCGAACTTGTTGCGGCCGCTCGGGTCGCCGACGCCGGCGATCTCGGGCCACGGGTACTTGCAGCTCGCGTCGAGGCTCGCCCGGGTGAGGTTGAGGCCGAGCGGACGGCCCTCGGGCGAGAACACCTTGGGCTCGAGCCTCGTGAGGATCCGCAGCGTCTGCGCGTTGCCCTCGAACCCGCCGATGTCGGCCGCCCACGTGTTCAGCGCCTTCTCGCCGTTGTGGCCGAAGGGTGGGTGCCCGAGGTCGTGCGCGAGGCACGCGGTGTCGACCACGTCGGGGTCGAGGCCCAGGCTGCCGGCGAGCTCGCGGCCGACCTGCGCGACCTCGAGCGAGTGCGTGAGGCGGTTGCGCGCGAAGTCGAGCCCCGAGGTGGGGCTCAGCACCTGGGTCTTCGCCGCGAGCCGTCGGAGGGCGCTCGAGTGCAGGAGCCGGGCCCGGTCGCGGGCGAAGTCGCTGCGTCGGCGGTTCTCGTGCTGTTCGGGCAGGAAGCGTTCGGCGTCGGCCTCGTGGTAGCCGCCGAAGAGTCGGTCGCGCACGCGCTCAGCCGCCCGACGTGTCGAGCTCGGCGTCGACGAGGGTCGCGCGGTCGTGGCCGGCGAGTTCCTGCGACTCGAGCCAGCCGTCGGGCAGGGCGGGGTTCTTCGGCGTGCCGGCGCGGCCGCGCGGTCCCTCCGCGCCCTCGCCGGGGTACGGGGTCGACCAGTCGAGCGTGCCGAGCAGATCGTCGAGCTGGGCGAGCGACTCGACGGTGGCAAGCTTCGCGCGCAGGTCGCCGCCGACCGGGTAGCCCTTGAAGTACCAGGCGACGTGCTTGCGGATGTCGCGGCATCCGCGCTCTTCGCTGTCGAAGAACTCGGTGAGCAGCTCGGCGTGGCGACGGAACGTGCGGGCCACGTCGCCGAGCGACGGCTCGGCCTTGACGTGCTCGCCCCGGAACGCGGCCGCGAGGTCGCCGAACAGCCACGGACGGCCGAGGCAGCCGCGACCCACGACGACCCCGTCGCATCCGGTCTCGTCGACCATGCGCAGCGCGTCGTCGGCCGACCAGATGTCGCCGTTGCCGAGCACCGGCACGCTCGTCACGGTCTGCTTGAGCTTCGCGATCGCCGACCAGTCGGCCTGGCCCGAGTAGAACTCGGCCGCCGTGCGGGCGTGCAACGCGATCGACGCGACGCCCGCACCCTCGGCGATGCGCCCCGCCTCGAGGTAGGTGAGGTGGTCGGCGTCGATGCCCTTGCGCATCTTGATCGTGAGCGGGACCGCGCCGGCGGCCTTCACGGCGCCCTCGACGATGTCACGGAACAGCCCGGACTTCCACGGGAGGGCCGCTCCCCCACCCTTGCGGGTCACCTTCGGCACGGGGCAGCCGAAGTTGAGGTCGATGTGGTCGGCGCGGTCTTCGGCGACGAGCATCGTGACCGCCTCGGACACCGTCTTCGGGTCGACGCCGTAGAGCTGGATGGAGCGCGGGGTTTCGGACTCGTGGTGGCGGATGAGGCGCATCGACTCGGGCGTGCGCTCGACGAGCGCGCGGCTCGTGATCATCTCGCTGACGTAGAGGCCGGCGCCGAACTCGCGGCACAGCCGCCGGAAGGCCGTGTTCGTGATGCCCGCCATGGGGGCGAGGACGACCGGCACCTCGAGGTCGAGGCCGCCGATCGTGAGCGGGCGTGAGGGGGTCGTGGTCGTTGGCATCGCCATCGATTCTCCCAGACGACCGGGCCTTCCCGCCCGGCGCCCCCGCGGGTCGGCCTAGGATGCCGACATGGCCGCACTGTGGAGGATCGCATGACCGCGTTCGAGGGGCTCACCGGCGTCGAGCGCGTTCGGGCGGATGCCGCGGCGCGGAGCCTCGACATCGACGTGATCGAGCGGCCGGCCGCACGCAGCCTCGAGGAGGCCGCCGAGTTGCTCGGCATCACGCCGGCCGACATCGTGAAGTCGCTCGTGGTCAAGAAGAGCGACGACACGTACGTCTTCGCGCTCGTGCCCGGCGGCCGCAAGATCAGCTGGCCGAAGCTGCGCGCCCTGCTGTCGGTGAACAAGCTGCAGCTGCCCGACGCGTCGCTCGCGCTCGCCGCGACCGGCTACGAGCGCGGCACCATCACCCCGCTCGGGTCGACGACCCCGTGGCCCGTCATCGTCGACGCGACGATCCCGGGCCGGCGGGTCTCGATGGGCGCGGGCGAGCACGGCCGCAGCCTGTTCGTCGACGCCGACGCGCTCGTGCGCGCGTTCGACGCGACCGTCGCCGACATCACCGACCCCGAGTAGCCGGGGCGCCTGCTGCGCAGGCTGCGCTGCGTCGCGAGAGGACGCAACACGCCGCGTGCGCACGCGTGCGGACGGCGTGTTGCGTCCTCTCGCGCGGGCGCAGGCGGAGCCGAGACCTACTCCCCCGACGCCTCCGGCACGGCGCACACGTCGCCCTCGCACACGACGCCCTCACCACCGAGCATGGTGAACGGCGCCGGCGCGGCATCCGTCTCGCGACCGCTCACGCCGCGGCCTCGCGCTCGCCCGCGACCTGCGTCAGCACCTGCGAGAACACTTCGGCGGGCTGTGCACCGGACACGCCGTACTTGCCGTCGAACACGAAGAACGGCACCCCCTGGATGCCGTACGCACCCGCCTGCGCGATGTCGGCCTGCACGTCGGAGCCGTAGCGGCCCGACTCGAGCGCCTCGCGCGCGGCATCCGCGTCGAGTCCGACCTCGACGGCGAGCTCCACGAGCTCGTCGATGCGCCCCACGTGACGCCCCTCGGTGAAGTAGGCGCGGAAGAGGCGCTCGGACAGCTCGAGCTGCAGTCCGTGCTCCTTGGCGAAGTGCAGCAGCTCGTGCGCCTTCAGCGTCTTCGTGTGCACGACCGCGTCGAAGTCGTACGAGAGCCCCGCCTGCGCGGCGATGCCGGTGACGCGCTCGAGCATCTGCTCGACCTGCTCGACCGGCATCCCCTTCCGGTGGGCGAGGAAGTCCACCGTCGAGCCCGCGTAGTCCACGGGCGTGTCGGGCGACAGCTCGTACGAGTGGTACTCGATCTCCACGGCGGGTGCGGCGTCACCGAGCGCGGCGATCCCGCTCTCGAGGTGGCGCTTGCCGATGTAGCACCACGGGCACGCGATGTCGGACCAGATGTCGATCTTGATGGGGCTCGTCACGCTGTGGGCCAACGGATGCCGCATCCGGCGTATTCCCGCGGCGGCACCCATCGGCGTGCCGGGCTGACTCGGAGGCCGTTCGGGCGAGCCCCCTTCGACCCTGATCGTCGCGACTCGTCCGCGGACAGCCCGCGATCACCAGGTGAGCTCGATCTCCAGCTCGTTGTCGCCATCTTCGCCGAGCTCCACCTCGACCTTGAGGTCCACCTGGTCGGGGACGCGCACGGTGATCCGCCGCCCCGCGCGCTCGAATTCGACCGAGTTGTTCTTCGCGAGCGCGTCGGCGAGTGCGCGGAGCCTGGCAGCTGCCTCTTCGCGGCTCATGCGTCGCGTGTCGTCGATCTCGAACAGGTCCATGGCGTCTCCCCGTGGTGATGTGTTCTCGACCGTAGCGACCTGCGGCCATCGAGCACCAGCGTCGTGCAGGCGCGACCGCACGCGCTCGAGACTGCCTGGATCGAAGCTCGCACCGACGGTACCGTCGGCTGAATGGATCTACTTCTGGCTGGCGTGCTTGTGATCTTCGTGCTCGGTCTCATCAGCCTCACCGGTTCACTCCGTGTCATCCGGGACTCGACCGAACGAACTGCAGCAGCAACGGAGGCGCTGCTCGAACTCGAGCGCGCGAAGCAACGAGCCGATCGACACAGCCACTGACGATCTGTCGGCGAGCGGGTGTCAGGATGAGATCGCTCGAGGCTCGAGCCTGCGTGCGCGTCGGGCTGCGATCGCGATCACCGCAATGGCAGCGAGAAGTGTCGCTATCTGCGCGAGCGCCATGTCGACCATCACCCTGACTCCTCGCCGTGGGCGGACCGGTCCGGCAGCGACGCAAGTACGAACCACACTGAAAATCGCCCGGCATGATGGTTCGGTGCCTCGCTCCGCCGAACCAGCTCTGCGCGCCGGGAGATGATGCGTCGAATGAACGACGGATGGGCTCTCGAGGGGAACGGACGAGCACCGGGATGACAATGCGTCACGTCGTGCTGCCGCCGGCGTGGCGGCTCGCACTCGACCTGATCAACCCGGTGACCTGGATGTTCGGGGTCTCATGGTCACCCGCATACCGCACGTTGACCGTTCGCGTTGCCGAAGACGTCCGTCTATACCGCCAGACCACGGGCAAAATCCCCAGCAGTTGGCCGCAGGAGTACTCGTGGGAGGTACCAGACGGTCCGGTCCAATCCTGAACCGGTCGAGACGCCATGGCACCTACCGTGCCTCGCGTCACCGACGAACTCCGAGACGGCGAAAGCTCCATCTGCTCGCCATGTGGGCCGTCACCGAGGGCGATGGGTCAGCCCCGACCGTCGTTCTCGTCGTAGACCGCGGAGCTCGCATTCGCCATTAATCGCGTCAGCATTACCCGATCGGCGAGCAGCGTTGCCGCTGAATCCATCAGCGCTCGAGCGTCGCGTTCAGTCGGTGAGGTGACGACGAGTTCGTCGGCCTCGGCATCGAAGTTCGCACTGCGGGCAACTGCGGGAACTGTCGATGCGAACCACGTCCGCAGCGCCGCGAGGACGGTATGGCCGTTCACATCGGCGTCGAACGAACCTGCCATGGCGTCCTCGATGGTCCCGAAGTCCCGGAGGATCACCGACCATGTTCCGTCGGTCGACGTGACAATGTCGAATCCACTTCCGGCGTGGATGGTGCCTTCCTCCTTCGGATGCCGTCCGTCGCGCAGGTCAACCGTCCATCCTCGTCGACGGGCCTCACCGAGGAAGTCGTCGGCGAGGCGCGGGCCCTCCAGGATGCGTACGTCAGTCGCGCGCGAGGACAACAGGTGTGTCCAGTCGTCCTGCGAACCGCATTCGTCAATGAACAGGCGGCGCAGGGAACGAAGCGCGGCGAGCGCATGCAACGATTCGAGGTTCCGGACCGCGAGGAATGCAGCATCTTCGAGGTTGACGCACGGCTCGAGGCTTCGCAGGTCGAATCGTGACGTGGGTCTGATGATGAGGTGGCGGAGAGAACCTGGATTGGCCAGGGTGGGTAACGCGTGGAGCGCGGGGCTTTCCCACGTGATGACGGAGGTGACGTTCGGTCCGAGAGGAGGGAGCCTCGTTCGGCCGGCATTCAACAATGTGACCTGGCGCAGAGTTGGGGATCCCAGAATCGATCTGATCGTCGGCGTGGGCGTTCCCTCGAACTCTTCAATGTGTAGACCACTGAGATCTTGCTCGCCGCGCCCGGGTACGCCGTTGCGTGCGACAAAGACCTTCACATCCGAGTCGCGTAGCGCCGGACCGATGTTCAGAACCGGACCACGTGGCGACAGCACCAGCTCACGAGCTTCACGGACCGCTGGGGCAACATCGAGGAGATCGAACGCTCGGTCGGTCGTGCCGCCTTGGATTACCAGCGTGTGCGAGGAGCGAACTGCCTGAACAACGTCACCCATGCGCGGCAGTGGCGCGTCGAGGTCGATGATCGCCGGGTCGGGCAGATCATTATCGATCATCGGTGCGTTCCTCGGTTTCTCCCTGGAGCAGCGAGCGCGTCCGCTTCGGACTCACTAGCATCCCTCGATTGGCCTGCGGTGCTAGCTTGACCGAAAGCGAATGGAGCGTCGATGGAGATCGTCATCATCGCCATAGTGGTCGGGATCGCTCTCCTTGGCGGGCTCATCTGGATCCTGACGGTCCGGGACCGTCGAAACTCCCAGGGATTGGATCACGCTGCGGACGCATCGCACGCTGAGGCGCAGGCCCGCGCGTATGGAGCCGGTGCTGCCCGGGATGCCGGCAAGGGCGCCATCCCCTGACCTGACGTCGCGCGCCTAGCGTCGCTGAGCACGCACGATCCCTCAGCGGTGCGGCCGACGTAGGGTGGCAGGGTCGAGGCCGGGATCAGATCTGCGGGGCGTCGACGTTCTGCTGGCAGAGGATGGCGCCGTGAGGCCGATGTCCTCGCCCGGTTCGCCGATAGGTCTCAAGGACTTCGAAGCCGTTTGTTTCCAAGACTTCGTGCAGCGCGGATGCCGGCCACCGGTACGCAGGTGCGACAGCGTGGTCGATCTCATCGGTCGTCGAGCCATCGAAGAAGCCCAGCACCAAAGCTCCACCCGGACGCAGCACACGCGCGAACTCGCCGATCGGTATCGAGATGCGCGACGGATGGTGGTGAATCGTCGAGTACCAGGAGAGCACGCCCCCGAAGTGGTCGTCAGGTGCTTCGAGGTGGTCGATGCTCCCGAGGTCGAACCGGATCCCGGGGTAGGTCGAGCGAGCGTGCTCGATGAAGGCCGGAACGATATCGATGCCGCAGACGTCCAGGCTGCGGTCGGCGATGTGTTTCGTCCAGTGCCCAGGCCCACACCCCGCGTCGAGCACCGGGCCGCTTACCATCTCAGCCCAGCTGTCGATGAGCTGCCGATCGGCCGGGTGGACGGCATCCATCGATCCGAGACGGTCCGTGTACTCGGCGGCGCGGCGGGAGTACGCCTGGGCCACATCGGTCATCGCCCTGAGCGTATCGACCGATTGCGAGGAGGAGGCTGCGCCGCCCTCGATCATGCCCTCGCTCAGACTCACCGACGATCCCCCAGCGCGATCTGCAAGCGCGCCATCGAGGCATCATCGTGGGGCTCCGCTACGAGCGGCGGAGCGCCACGGTCGCTTCCGCCGCGGTGACGACCTCATCGGCGAGGTCTCGGAACTGCCGGTCGCTGGCGGGAACGATGAGCAGCGACTGCTCCCTCACCGGCACGATCCCGATGGCGTACTCTCGGCCGCGCTCGGTGCCCGACACGATGATCGCGCGCTCCCGAAAGTCACCGAAGTCGGCGCTGCCGACGTCGACCGTGGCGACCCGGTCGAACCGCAACCGTGCTCCGCCGGACCATCCCATGCGGGGAAAGGTCCGAAGCTCCATCGCCTCGGGCGTCAGCGTCAGCAACTGGTACGTCGTCCAGGGCCGAACGTACGTGTCGAACGTACGCCGCTCAGACGGCGGAAACGACGAGAAGTCCGCGGTCGTGCGCACGGCGAGACAGTCAGCCGCGAGATCGGATGCGTCGCGGAGCCGGCGAAGCCTCGAACGGCCGATCGCGAACGATACCAACCAGAGCGGCGTCATCAGCAGCGGCAGCATCAGCGTGGCAGTCGCTGCCAAGATCCCATTCACCGGCCCTGATCGTGAGCCGACCGTCACCCCAGCGATGATCACGATCACCGAGATGATCGCGAGGTAGAGCGCTCCGAGGCGACGCTTCGGCGACAGGCCGGCTCGCCGTCTCACGCTCAGCATCGCACCACGCCCGGCAACTCCATCCGTCGACCTGACTCAGAGTATTCGAAGCATCACCGAGCGGACATCCGCTGACAAGCGCAGCCAAGAGCGTCGGAGCCCACTTCGGCGCACGGACGATCCCTTAGCGCGACTTGCTCGATGGAATTCATCCGCCGTGCGCACGGATAGGGTCATCGGGGACGAGAGGAGTAATGGCTTGACGGATCAGCTCGGCCGGTCGGCAGGACCTGGATGGTACGAAGACCCGGAGTCCACGGACCTACTCCGCTGGTGGGACGGCACTCGATGGTCAGACGACGCATTCCGACCCAAGCCGACCGCGGAGGAATCGGCGAACCCCTTCGCGCAACGTGCACGGAAGGTCTTCTCCTGGGCTCTGATCGTGGTCGTGCTCTTCTGGATCATCCCGATCACTCTGACCCTCTTCCCCAGCTACGAGCTGCAGACCGTCGGCGTCATCCTCGCCTGGCTCGGAGCTCTGCCGGCTCTGATACTCACCGCTCTCACAATCGTGTTCGGCGCGATCGGACTGAGTCGGTCACGGCAGGTGAACGGCGTGGGACGCGGCAATGCCCTTCTCGGCCTGGTCGGAGGCATCAGCCTCTTCGCAGTGCCGGGACTGCTCGCACTCATCAGTGTCGCCGTCATGATCACCATCGCGAACATCTGACGATCCCTTAGCGGGCGGCGTGCTAGATGCTTGCCTCCCACCCGTCGTACTCGGCTTGAGGATGAACTGCAACGATTCCCTCGAAGAACATGCGAGCCTCGCGAACGCTGTCTGTGTCCAGGATGACGTCGTGTCGTTCGGGGACAACGACCCAGCTGCCATCTTCGGAGGCGGCTCGATCCATGAGTTGCAGTTCCCATCCGGCGGCGGAGATCGCAGTGGCGGCCTCTCGAGCTGCGGCTTCGTCGGCGAAGTACAGGTAATGCACCCAGTGTCGGGGCTCCGTCAAGTCGGCACCGTGCTTGACCAGTTGATGCATCACCATGTCATCGCCCGCATGCCCGGAGGACGGCAGCGCAGGCTTCTTCTTTCCGAACCAACCCATGGGTGAAGTATCGGTCCTTCAGAGCGGGAAACTCGAATCGGCGAGCTCGACGCGGGCGGCGCGAAGAGCCGTTCACCCGCAAAACGCGGTTCTTAGGTCGAGACCTCCGTACTCGGACGATCCCTCACTGCGAGCGTGCAGGCGGCGTGCTCAGTAGTGTGGCGCCATGCATCGAATGCCGGCGTCGCTACTCGTCGCGCTCATCCTTTCGGGCGTTCTCGTAGTCACCGGTGTGCTGGTGATCCTCCTTGCGCCTCAGGCATCAGCGTCCTTCGGATGGTTCGCCTACCAGCCGCTTTCCGACGCGGTGTTCGTCCCCGGCGGGTTCATCGTCCTGACGCAGGCAGCCATTGTCGGCGGGGTCCTGGCGATCGTGGGCCTCATCGGACTCGCTGCCGTCGTTGGCTTCGCCCTCGGCCGTCGCCGTCGCGGGGCCGAGTAGCCGATCCCTCAGTGCGACTGGTGCCCCACCATAGGCTGGCCGCCATGGATCAGCAACGTTGGCAGAAGCTCGTCGATTGGCCGCTTGCGATCGCCGCCATGGCATTCCTCGTCGCGTACTCGTGGCAAGTGATCGGCGAACTCACCGGCACCGCCGCGGACGTCGCTGAGGCAGTCATCTGGGTCACCTGGGGGCTGTTCGTCATCGATTACGTCGTCAACCTGTGGCTCGCCGCGCATCGGTGGCGTTGGTTCTCCACCCATCTGTTCGACCTTGCAATCGTGGTCCTCCCGATGCTTCGACCACTTCGGCTGCTCCGTCTGGTAACTCTCCTCGCCGTGCTCCAGCGCACGGCCGGCGCAGCGTTCCGTGGTCGGGTGATCCTCTACGTCATCGGCGCATCGCTGCTGCTGGTCTGGGTCGCTGCCGTTGCCGTCCTCGATGCGGAGCGCGGTCAGGATGGGTCGATCCAGACGATCGGAGATGGACTGTGGTGGGCGTTCGTGACCATCACGACGGTTGGTTACGGAGACTACTTCCCCGTGACGCCGACAGGTCAGTTCATCGCGGTCGGGGTGATGATCGGCGGAATTGCCCTGATTGGTGTGGTCACGGCGACCCTGGCGTCCTGGATCGTTGAGAAGGTGGGCCAGTCCACGAGCAACGACCAAGCTGCCACGAGAGTTGAGATGGACCTGCTCACAGCAGAGATCCGCGCTCTTCGAGAAGAGCTCACCCGCGGCTGACTTCATCTCGGCCGATCCCTCATCGGGCAGCTAACTTCTCAGGCGCTGGGCTGGCCGTTTAGTCCACAATCGAGACACCGGCGGTGGGCGCGGGTGAGAGGAACGTTGGTGGGGAAGAAGCTTCTGTTCGACCGAGCGCCGGTGAGCGTGATGGCCGGCGCCATGGCACTGATCACGTCAGCGGGTCTCTTCTTCATCAACGCAATACCCGTCTTCTACCTGTCTCAGTACGCGGGCTATCCCCTGACAGCGGTGATTCTGACCGTCATCCTCTTCTCCGTGTTCTCCGTCGTGGCGATATCAGTCCCGCTGCTGTGCGCCTTCTTCGTCTTTCGAGGACATCGGTGGCCCTTGTTCGTCGCGACGGGCTTCGCAATCTTGACGATGATGGGCGTCGTCGATGCGACCTTGACCTTCATCGCCGGCGCGGTCGCTGCGTCGGTCGGCGCGGTGCTGCTGTGGCTCCCGTCGGCACGGGAGTACGGCCGGGCTGCGCAGCGCGAACGCCGGAGCCGACGAGGACTCATCGAGCCGAGACGGCCCGCCCGCCGTTAGAACGGCGGCGATCAGAGTCGCGCCGCCTCGCGACCGCCGGGGATCCCTCAGCGGGCCGTCGCGAGGATCGTTGCGCTCGCGCTCCGCGCGTGAGACCGCCAAGCGTGGATTCGTTCGTCGTGTGGAACACCCTGGTCTTGGGAGGCGCCGCAGTCGCGGCGGCAGGGGTCGTGGGTTTGGCAATGTGGGTCAGAAGCCGCAAGCGCCAGTCCTGACGGGTTCCCCTACTGAAGTTGCCGATCGAGTCGAGAACCGGGCTCACCCGCGGAGTAGCCGTGACTGCACGCGCTCGACACTGTGATCGTCGAGCCCGTTGTCCGTGAGGTAGCCAGCGACGTCGAGGTCGGCAAGAAACTCGCGAAGTTCGCGCTCACGCCGGTCGTTGAGTACGGCAAACTCAGTCGAGTTGACCGCGTCGACGATGCCGGCACTGCCGGCGGCGAGGGGGTGGTCATTCATCGCTCGTACCGCGCCGAAGTAGTCATCGATGATCTCCTCCTCATCGATCCCGCACAGTTGCAGCAGCATCGCGGCGATCATGCCGGTGCGGTCGCGGCCCGCAGCGCAGTGAACGATCACGGCGCCATCGGCGTCGGCAAGGTCGGCGAACACGGCGACGATCAACTCGGGCCAGCGTTCGAGCGCCTCGGAATAATAGCCAGGCGAATCGAGTGCGGGCCATCGCGCCATGAACGCGGCGTTGGACTGGTCTTCGACCGGCCGGTGCCGACGAATGAAGGACGAATCGACTGCGGCTCCCACTTCGTCGGCGTTGCGCAGGTCGATGATCGTGCGGACTCCCGCTGCGAGTAGGTGCGCCCTGCCGGCGCCGTCCATGCCGTCGAGGTGCGCGGAGCGGTAGACACGGCCCGGGCGAGTGGTGCCGAACCTCCCACTAAGCCCCCCCGAGATCCCAAACGTTGGGCAGCTCGGCCCACTCCATACGACGCGTCACCTTCGCAAAGCTACCTCGACCACCCAGCCGAAGCGGGCAGAGCGGACCCCCTCTGGGTCACCACAGGCTGCGCACCGCCCGAGAGCCGGTCCGCCGGCGACGCATGGACGATCCCTTAGCGGTCAGCCGAGCTCACCGACGTCTGGTCATCCGTTTCGTGGCCTCGTCCGCAGCGCCATTCGCACCGAACAGATAGAGTCCTGCGGCCACCGCGCCGCTGATACCGCAGGCGACGCTCAATGGGTCCCATGCCTCGATGCCGGCACCAACCGCTAAGCCAAACCCCCCGATGGCGGCCGTGACCGTAGCAACGAGGCCGGCGCGACCGATCCACGGCAGTGCCGCCTTATGCGCTCGCACCCACACCTCATCGGACTCGCGAGCGTAGCCGGGGAGCCCGATGTATGGGTTCCGAGGAAAGCGTCCAGTGCGAATCAGAACGTACTGGATCGCACATACGAGCGCACCGAGAGCGAACCCCAGACAGAGCACGAGCAGCATGCGAGACACCGCATCATCCTAGGCCGAGGCCCGGTGCCCGTGCCTCATCGTGGCGGTGCCGTCCACGCCCAGCGAAGCCGCCGTCCGGTAGCCGGTCCCTAGCGCGCGAAGAGCGACCCGCGGTGACAACGCGGTTCAGCGCGAAGCACCCCTGCCCGGAAGACCCGCCCGCAATCCTGCCCGCTGATCGCCCCGCAGTCGCGACACCGACGTCGCAACCGGCGAGACGAACCGCCGCACGACCCTACGCGCCCACGTCCTCCGCCGGCCGGTCGACGGCCCCGCCGAAGCGGCGGTTGCGGGAGGCGTACAGCTCGATCGCATGCCACAGGTCGGTGCGCGAGAAGTCGGGCCAGAGCGTGTCGAGGAAGACCATCTCGGCGTAGGCCGACTGCCACAGCAGGAAGTTCGAGGTGCGCTGCTCCCCCGAGCTTCGCACGAACAGGTCGACGTCGGGCAGGTCGGGCACGTAGAGCCGCTTCTGGATGAGCTTCTCGGTGACCGCCGAGGGGCGCAGGCGACCGGATGCCACGTCGTCGGCGATCGAGCGGACGGCGTCGACGATCTCGTTCCGCCCGCCGTAGTTCACGCACATGGTGAGCGTCATGGTGTCGTTGCCGGCCGTGAGCCGCTCGGCGTACTGCAGTTCGTCGATGACCGAGCGCCACAGCCGCGGGCGCCGGCCCGCCCACCGGATCCGCACGCCCCACTCGTTGAGCTGGTCGCGGCGCCGGTGCAGCACGTCGCGGTTGTAGCCCATGAGGAAGCGCACCTCGTCGGGCGACCGCTTCCAGTTCTCGGTCGAGAACGCGTATACCGACAGGTGCTTCACCCCGGCCTGGATGGCGCCCGCGACCACGTCGAGCAGCGCCGCCTCGCCGGCTTTGTGCCCCTCGATGCGGGTGAGGCCCTGGCGGTTCGCCCAGCGGCCGTTGCCGTCCATGACGATCGCCACGTGCTCGGGCACGGCGCCCTTCGGGAACGCGGGCGGGTGGACCCCGGTCCAGTCGAGCGGGCGGTAGGGCACCGCATCCTTGTGGGTGTAGGGCTTCGGGGTCACTGGGGGGTCGCTCCTCGGGAGACGTGGGAGAGCGAGCGCAGGCCGCGCTCGAGATGCCATTGGGTGTACGCCGCGACGATGCCGCTCGCCTGGGCGCGATCTCGTTCGGGTGCGGCATCCGCCATCGCCCAGTCGCCCGCGAGGAGCGCACCGAGCAGGTCGACGGTCGCGGGCGCGATGCGGGGCGCGCCGGGCGGTGCGCACTCGTCGCACACGACCCCGCCGAGCTGCACGACGACCGAGGTGTGCGGGCCCGGGCGCCCGCAGCGGGCGCAGTCGACGAAGCTCGGCGCCCAGCCGGCGATCGCGAGCGCGCGCAGCAGGTACGAGTCGAGGGTGAGCGCCGGCCCGTGTTCGCGCCGCGAGAGCGAACGCAGCGCACCGACGAGCAGCAGGTACTGCTGCGTCGAACCCTCGGCCTCGGTGACGCGGTCGGCGGTCTCGACCATCGCGTTCGCGGCCGTGTAGGCCTCGTAGTCGTCGACGATCTCGGCGCCGTACGAGCCGATCGTCTCGGCCTGGGTGATCACGTCGAGCGTGCGGCCCTCGTAGAGCTGCAGGTCGGCGACCATGAACGGTTCGAGCCGCGACCCGAACTTCGACGCGGTGCGCCGCACCCCGCGGGCGACGGCGCGCACCTTGCCGTGCCGCCGCGTGAGCAGCGTGACGATGCGGTCGGCTTCGCCCAGCTTGTGGGTGCGCAGCACGACGGCGTCATCTCGGTACACGGGCACCCGTCGATTCTCCCACCGACCGCCGAGGTCGGCGCCGTGTCGTCGCCGCAACCCGGCGCATCCGGCCGCGCCGGACGGCAGAATGGGTCGGGTGACCTCGACGTCCGCTCCCATCCTCGTCACCGGCGGGACCGGCACGCTCGGTCGCGCCGTCGTCCCGCAGCTCACCGCCCGCGGATTCGACGTGCGAGTGCTCAGCCGCAGCGGCGCGCCCGGCACGGTGCGCGGCGACCTCGAGGCGGGCGAGGGCGTCGAAGCGGCACTCGAGGGGGTCGGCGCCGTGCTCCACCTGGCGACGAACCTGCGCGACGACACCGAGCTCACGCGCAACCTCGTGCGCCTCGCCGAGCGCTCAGGCCGGCCGCGCCTGATCTACCAGTCCATCGTCGGAATCGACCGCATCCCACTCGGCTACTACGGCGGCAAGCGCGCCTCGGAGCGCCTCGTGGCGGAATCGCGGCTGCGCTGGGCGATCCTCCGGGCGACGCAGTTCCACGACCTCGTCGCGTCGCTCTTCGCGGTGCAGCGCTTCTCCCCCGTGGTGTTCGCGCCGTCGTTCTCGTTCCAGCCGATCGACGCGGGCGACGTCGCCCGGCGCCTGGTCGAGGTGGTCGAAACGGATGCCGCGGGGCTCGTGCCCGACATCGGCGGCCCCGAGGTGCGCACCGCGCGCGACCTCGCCCGGGCCTACCTCGCGGCGCGCGGCTCCCGGCGCCCGACGGTGCCGTTCCGGCTTCCCGGCACGCGCTTCGCGGCCTTCGCGTCGGGCGCCAACCTGGTCCCGGGCGAGCCGTACGGGCGGATCACGTTCGAGCAGTACCTCGCGGCGGTCGCCGACGGCGCATCCGACGCCCCGCACGGGCGCGACGGTGCCGCATCGTGAACGTGGCCGCGTTCGAGATCCCGCTCTGGACGGACCTCGCCGCCGTCGGCGTGGGCGCCCTGCAGGGCGCGATGTTCGCCGGGCGCCTGAAGGACCGCCGGCTCGACCTGCTCGGGGTCGCCCTCATCGGCATCCTGGTCGGGCTCGGCGGCGGTCTCCTCCGCGACGTCCTGCTGAACCAGCTGCCCGCGGCCATGCAGAGCAACTGGTACCTCGTCGTCGCCACGCTCGCCGCGCTTCTCGGGATGGCGCTGCTGCGCCTGTTCACCCGGCTGAACCCGCTCATCATCGCGCTCGACGCGGTGACCATCGGCCTGTTCGCCGCGATCGGCACGAGCAAGGCGCTCGCCTCCGGCGTGCCCGAGGTGCCCGCGGTCTTCGTGGGCGTGGTCTCCGCGGTCGGCGGGTCGATCCTCCGCGACGTGTCGCTCAACCTGCCGATCGCGCTCATGCACGTCGGGTCGCTCTACGCGGTCGCTGCCGGAGCCGGGACCGTGCTCATCGTCGTGCTCGTCGCCCTCGGCGCGAACATCACGGTCGCCGCGATCGCGTGCGTCATCGTCACGACCGTCATCCGCCTCGGGTCGGTGCGCTTCGGCTGGAGCCTTCCCGAGCAGCGCGCGATCGCGAGCTGGCGGGTGTGGCGCCGCCGCTGAGCTCCGAGCAACCGAGTGCGGGCGGGGCGACGGATGCCGCGCCCGCCCGCTCCACCCGGTAGCTCAGGCGAGCGCCGGCGCCTCGGCCTCCTCGCGCACGCGCGCGGCGCGCAGTGCCCGGTTGACCGCGGAGACGACGGCCTTGAGCGACGCGGTCGAGATGTCCGCGTCGATGCCCACGCCCCACAGGGTGCGGCCGGCGACCTGGCACTCGACGTAGGCCGCGGCGATCGCGTCGCCGCCCGACGACATCGCGTGCTCGCTGTAATCGAGCACGCGGACGTCGACGCCCTCGGCCGCGAGCACCGACAGGAACGCGGCGACCGGACCGTTGCCCGACCCGTCGGCGTCGACGCGCTCGTCGCCGTCGCGCAGGCCGACGCGCACCCGCACGTCGCCCGTGAGGTCGCTCTCGGTGCGCAGCGACAGCAGCTCGAACCGGCCCCACTTCTCGTCGGGTCGGTCCTGCGGCGCCGGCAGGTATTCGTCGTTGAAGATGCGCCAGATCTCGTCGCTCGTGACCTCGCCGCCCTCGGCATCCGTCTTCGCCTGCACGACGCCCGAGAACTCGATCTGGAGGCGCCGCGGGAGGTCGAGCGCGTGGTCGCTCTTCAGCAGGTAGGCGACACCGCCCTTGCCGGACTGCGAGTTGACGCGGATCACGGCCTCGTAGTTGCGGCCGATGTCCTTCGGGTCGACCGGCAGGTACGGCACCGCCCAGGCCAGGTCGTCGACGGTGCCGCCGCGCTCGGCGGCGCGCGCCTCCATCGCCTCGAAGCCCTTCTTGATCGCGTCCTGGTGCGATCCCGAGAAGGCGGTGTAGACGAGGTCGCCCGCCCACGGGCTGCGCTCGTGCACGGGCAGCTGGTTGCAGTACTCGGCGGTGCGCTTGATCTCGTCCATGTCGGAGAAGTCGATCTGCGGGTCGATGCCCTGCGTGAACAGGTTCATGCCCAGCGCGACGAGGTCGACGTTGCCGGTGCGCTCGCCGTTGCCGAACAGGCACCCCTCGATGCGGTCGGCGCCGGCCAGGTAGCCGAGCTCGGCCGCGGCGATCGCCGTGCCGCGGTCGTTGTGCGGGTGCAGCGAGAGGATGACGTGCTCGCGGTGTGCCAGGTGCCGCGACATCCACTCGATCGAGTCGGCGTACACGTTGGGCGTGGCCATCTCGACGGTGGCGGGCAGGTTGATGATGACGTTCCGCTCGGCCGTGGGCTCCAGCACCTCGAGCACGGCGTTGCAGACCTCGACGGCGAACTCGAGCTCGGTGCCCGTGTAGCTCTCGGGCGAGTACTCGTAGTAGACGGTCGTGCCGGGTACGGTCGCCTCCATCTCGCGGCACTTCCGGGCACCGTGCAGGGCGATGTCGATGATGCCCTGCTTGTCGGTGCGGAAGACCACCTCGCGCTGCAGCACGCTCGTCGAGTTGTAGAGGTGCACGATCGCCTGCTTCGCGCCGCGGATCGACTCGTACGTGCGCTCGATCAGGTGGTCGCGCGCCTGGGTCAGCACCTGGATGGTCACGTCTTCCGGGATCGCGTCCTCCTCGATGAGGCTGCGCACGAAGTCGAAGTCGGTCTGGCTCGCCGAGGGGAAGCCCACCTCGATCTCCTTGTAGCCCATGCGGACGAGGAGGTCGAACATGATGCGCTTGCGCTCGGGGCTCATCGGGTCGATGAGGGCCTGGTTACCGTCGCGCAGGTCGACGGCGCACCAGCGCGGCGCCTTCTCGATCCGCTTGGACGGCCACGTGCGATCCGGCAGGTCGACGCGGATCTGCTCATGGAAGGGGCGGTACCGATGGACCGGCATCGCGGAGGGCTTCTGGGTGTTCTTCATGAGGTGCTCTTCTCGCTCTTCGGGGGTTTCAGCCGACGACAGACTCCGCAGCGAGGGAGGCCTGTGAACTAGGACTCGCTGCGGCAGCTAAGGAGAAGCAGGCCGTGAAGCACGCGACAAGGCTAACACCAGCGCGCCCGGAGCCGCAGCCCCGTGACGGGCCGCGGCACGCGGACGCGCGGCAGGGGTCGGATGCCGCCCCCCAGGACCCGGCATCCGACCCCCTCGTTCAGCCGACCGCGAGCGCCTCCACCGGGGAGACGCGAGCGGCACGTCGCGCGGGCGCGACCGACGCGATGATCGTGAGCACGACCGCCGCGACGACCACCAGGCCGAGCACCGGCCAGGGCATGACCGGCGCGATGAGCAGCGGCTGCCCCGTCGCCCCGCCGAGCAGCGACTGGGCGCCCGCCCAGCCGTACCCCACGCCCAGCGCGACGCCGACCACCGTCGCGGCGGCCGTGAGCGCTGCCGCCTCCGCGACGACCATGGCCCGCAGCTGCCGGCGCTCGAAGCCGAGCGCGCGCAGGAGGCCCAGTTCGCGGCCTCGCTGCAGGACGCTCAGCGACAGCGTGTTCACCAGGCCGATCGCGGCGATGAGCGCGCTGAAGCCGATGAGGACGCTGAAGACCGCGACCGTGGCATCCACCATCGCCTGGATGCCCGCGACCAGTTCGGGCCGGTCGGCGACCGACTCGATCATCAGGACGCGGTACGACTCCATCGCGACGGCGAACATCGTCACGAGCGTGACGCCGATGACGAGGCCGATCGTCATGCGGGAACTGCGTTCGGGGTTGCGGACCGCGTTCTCGGCGGCGAGTCGCGCCGACGGCGACCGGCCGAGCAGCCGGCCCACCGCGCGCAGCACGGGCGGCATGACGACGTGCGCGCCGAGGACGATCCCGGTGAACGAGAGGATGCCGCCGATGAGCCCGATGAACACCCCGAGCGGGGTGACGAGGCCGGCGAGGACGCCGAGCGCGAGCAGGGCGACCCCCGCGACGGTCAGGGTGATCGCGGTCGCGTTCCGGCCGCGGCGCGTGCGGAGCTCGTCATGCGAGGACTCGTTCGCCCCGCCGAGCGCCTCGGCCGGACGCACCGACAGCACGCGCCGCGACCCGACCCACGCCGCGAGCCACGTCGTGAGCGCGACCACCGCGGCGGGCGGCGCGACCCAGACGTTGACCCAGTCGTACGGCGTCTCGGGGATCACGTCCGCGACGACCGCCCAGCGGCCGAGGCCCCACGCGGCGAACGACCCCACGAGCACGCCCGCGACCGCGCCCGCGGTGCCGACCACGAGCCCCTCGCGGGCGATCGCGGCACGCTGCGACCGGGCCGAGGCCCCGACGAGCCGCAGCAGCGCGATGAGGCGGGTGCGCCCCGCGACCACGGTCGCCACCGTGTTCGACGTCACGACAGCGCCCACGTACACGGCGATGACGATGAACACCCAGGCGGTGATCGCGAGCATGAGCATGGCGGTACCGGATGACGCGGCCGTGTCGTCCGCGCGGATCGCGGCGCCGAGCAGCCCGGTGACCTGCAGCAGCATCGCCCCGAACGCCGACGCGAGGGTCGCGACGGTGAACGTGGGCCACTGGTCGGCGAGGTTCAGGCGGTTCACGCGGCCGCCTCCATGGCGAGCATGTACGTCGCGATCTCCTCGGGCGTCGAACGGGTCGCATCGCGCACGATGCGGCCGTCGGCGAGGTAGAGGATGCGGTCGGCGTGGCTGGCGGCCACCGGGTCGTGCGTGACCATCGCGATCGACTGGCCCGAGTCCCGGCTCGCCTCGGCGAGGATGGCGAGCACCTCGCGACCGGTCCGCGAGTCGAGGTTGCCGGTCGGCTCGTCGGCGAACACCAAGTCGGGCCGCGTCGCGAGGGCCCGCGCGATCGCGACGCGCTGCTGCTGCCCGCCCGAGAGCTCATGCGGCCGGTGGCGGAGCCGGGAGGCGAGCCCGAGCCGGTCGAGGAGCCCGTCGATCACGGCGCGCTCGTCACGTGACGGCGCCCGTCCGTCCAGTTCGAAGGGCAGCAGCACGTTGCCCTCCACGTCGAGCGTCGGCACCAGGTTGAAGGACTGGAAGACGAAGCCCACGCGGCGACGGCGGAGGACCGTGAGCGCGGCATCCGGAAGCTCGGTGATGTCGGTGTCGCCGAGCCAGGCGCGACCCGACGTCGGCGAGTCGAGGCCGGCCATGATGTGCATCAGGGTGGACTTGCCGGAGCCCGACGGGCCCATGACGGCGGTGAACTCGCCGCGGCGGAGGCCGAGCGACACGTCGTCGAGCGCGGTGACGGCGCCCGAACCGGAGCCGTATCGCTTGCCGAGTCCGGCGACGCGGGCGACGAGTCCGAGGTCTGAGGGTTGGATCTGCATGCCTCCGACGCTATGGACGGGACCGGGGCGCACGCGTCCGCCGATCGGCTCGCCCGCGTCATCCGCTCGGGTGACCTTCGGGGCCGGGACGTCAGTCGACCGGCAGGTCGTGCTCGTACGCGAACACGACGAGCTGCACGCGGTCGCGGAGGCCGAGCTTGCCGAGCACTCGGCTCAGGTGCGTCTTCACGGTCGTCTCGCCGAGGTACTCGGATGCCGCGATCTCAGCGTTCGAGAGCCCCTTGGCCGCGAGGCGGAAGATGTCGCGCTCGCGCGCCGTCAGCTCCGACCACGCCGCCGGTGCGGGCCGTCGCCCGCTCCCCCGCGACGCGCTCGCGATGAGCTCCCGGGTCGCGTTCGCGGCGATCACCGCGTTGCCGCGGTGCACCGTTCGGATAGACGCGAGCAGGAACTCCGGCTCGGCGTCCTTCAGCACGAATCCGCTCGCCCCGGCACGAATGGCGCGCGCCGCGTTCTCGTCGAGGTCGAACGTCGTGAGCACGAGGATGCGAGGCGGCACGCGGCCGTCGCGCTCAGCCTCGGCGAGGATGCGCTCGGTGGCCGCGATCCCGTCGAGCTGCGGCATCCGCACGTCCATGAGCATGACGTCGGGACGGCTGCGCTCCGCGAGGGCGATCGCCGCCCGGCCGTCGGCGGCGTCGCCCGCGAAGACCAGGTCGGGCTGCGACTCGACGAGCATGCGGATGCCGGCGCGGAACAGCGCCTGGTCGTCGACGAGGGCGACGCGGATGGCGCTCACGACGCGGCCTGCGCGGGGATGCGGGCCGTGATGCGGAACCGACCGTCCTCGAGGGACTCGGCGGCGAACGTGCCGCCCGCGAGCTCCGCCCGCTCGCGCATGCCCGGGATGCCGTGCCTCGGGCCCGGACCGGGCTCGTCACCGGTGCCGGGGTGCGCGGCATCCGTCACCGCGTTCTCGACCTGCACGGCCACGCCCTCCGGGCTCCAGTCGAGGGCGAGGTCGACCGGCTGCGCGGTGTCGCCGTGCCGGAGCGCGTTCGTGAGCCCCTCCTGCACGATGCGGTACACCGCGATCTGGTGCCCCGCGCCGAGCGGCACGCGCTCGCCGCGTTCGGTGCGACGCACGTCGAGCCCCGCCCCGCGCACCTGCTCGAGGAGGTCGTCGAGGTCGTCGAGCGCCGGCTGCGGCGACTCGCCCTCGCGATGCCGGAGCTCGCCGAGCAGCAGCCGCACATCGCCCAGCGCGCCCCGCGCGACCCCCGAGATCGTCTCCAGCGCATCCACCGCGGCCTCGGGACGGGTGCGGGCCGCGAACCGCGCGCCGTCGGCCTGCGCGATCACCACCGCGAGCGAATGCGCCACGACGTCGTGCATGTCGCGGGCGATGCGCGTGCGCTCCTGCTCGACCACGTAGCGGTACTCGGCGTGCTCCCGCTCGCGCCGGTCGAGCTCTGCCCGGCGGCGCTGCTCGCGGGAGTCGCGGACCGTGCGCGCGAGGAGGCCGATCGTCCAGGCCAGGACCAGCCCCGTGATCGCGGCACCGAAGAGCAGCGCGGACCACGTGATGCGGCCGATCGCGTCGGTGGTCGGCGCGATGCCCACCCCGTTGACCAGCGGCATCACCACCGAGAGGTACGCCGACGCGATGACCGCCCCCGCGCCGGCCGAGCCGAGACCCCACCAACGCACCGCCTTCGAGCCGTGCGCCGCGGTCGAGTAGACCACGACGAACACCGCGGCATCCGCCGGCTGAAGCTCGCGCAGCATGAGCATCTGCGCGCACGCCGCGACCCACGCCACCACGAGCGATGCGCCCGGCGCCGCCCGCCGGATCGCGAGCGCCGCCGAGAACAGGACGACGACCACCACGTCGGGCCACCCGCCAACGAACGCGTAGAGCACGCACACCGCGAAGAACAGGGCGGCGAGGATGCCGTCGACGATGAGCGTGGCGTGGTTCGTCGAGTTGCTCACCGATCCACGGTACGCCCTGGCCGGGCGCCGCCCGGCGCGCGAGCCGCGGAATCATCCCTCCGGCGGACCCCTGCCCCGACAATGGAGACGGAGGCACGATGCACGCACGACGGATCACGATCGGGATGCTCGCGGCATCCGCCCTGCTCGTCTCGCTCGCGGGCTGCGCCACGAGCGGCGGCGGCGCCTCGCCCGGCACCGAGGACCCGTGGCTGCCGACCGCGCTTCCGGAGATGGTCACCGAGGTGCACGCCGTCGGCACGGTGCTCCAGGTCGACGAGGACGCGCCCCAGTTGTGCCTCGGCGCGATCGCCGAGTCGTACCCGCCGCAGTGCGGCGGTCCCGAGGTCGTCGGGTGGGACTGGGACATCGTCGAGGGCGAGGAGACCGCCTCGGGCGTGACCTGGGGCGCCTACGCGGTCTGGGGCGACTGGGACGGCGAGACGTTCACGGTCACGCGCGAGCCGATCCTCGCCGCGCTGTACGACCCGCCCGCCGATCGGGATGCGCCGGATCCGTGGGATCCCGCCCTCCCGGCGGGCCCGCTGCCGGAGGACGAGGCGCTCGCGCTGCAGTCCGAGCTCGAGGGCGAGGTGCCCGGCCTCCTCGCGTCGGTCCCGCTCAACGGACGCCTCGTGGTCGAGGTTCGATTCGACGACGGCACGCTCCAACGCGCGTTCGACGATCGGTACGGCGAGGACGCCGTCGCGGTCGTCGCGCAATTGCGCCCGGCCGACTGAGCGAGACCGGGTGGCCGCCCTCCCGCAGGGCCGCCCCGCCGGTCAGCGTCAGGACTGGAATGCGGGCACGAATTCGAGGATGCCCGGGTAGCTGACGTAGTACAGGATGCCGTCGCGCCAGACGAAGCCGCGAGCCGGGTAGCTCTCATCCGGGGAATCGGGACCGTCGACGAAGCCCTCGATCCCGAACGAGTCGTCCTGACGGTAGCCGGTCGCCTCGAGGTCGGCGCGGGTGGCGTCCCAGGTGGCCTCGTCCATGGCGAGCTGCCCGACGACGACGAACACGTCGCCGCCGCCGGCCCACTGGCAGACCACGCCGTCGGCAACGAAGTCGGCCAGCAACGGGTAGTCCCAGCTCTGGTACTGGTACTCGAACGGCTTCAGGTTGTCCTCGGCGAGGTCCGCGTTCCCGGCCTCGTCGAGCACCGTGCCGCAATCGGCGAGGCGGGTCGAGGGCTCGGCGCTCGGGTCCGGCGTCGGAGTCGCCTCCGTCGTCGTCTCCGTCGTCGTCGGCGCGGCAGCCGACTCCATGGTGACGGGCTCGGATGTGGCGGTGCAGCCGGTCAGCGCGAGAAGCAGGACGACGGTGCCGATGCCGGTGGAGACCGACCGGTGTAGGGAAGCCATGGGGCGAGCCTAGTGAGCGCGCACCCCCCGGGGGTCAGGGACGCCCCGGATGCGCGGAAGCGCATCGGCGGTCGTCGCCGACGCGTCGGGACGGGTCCGGTCAGAACCCGAGCCGGCCGAGCTGCTTGGGGTCGCGCTGCCAGTCCTTGGCGACCTTCACGTGCAGCGCCAAATACACCTTGCGTCCGAGCAACGCCTCGATCTGCGCGCGAGCGCGTTCGCCGACCTCGCGGAGGCGCGACCCGCCCTTGCCGATGATGATGCCCTTCTGGCTGTCGCGCTCGACGTAGAGGTTCGCGTAGATCTCGAGGAGATCCTTGTCGTCGCGTTCGATCATGTCGTCGACCACCACGGCGATCGAGTGCGGCAGCTCGTCGGACACGCCCTCGAGCGCGGCCTCGCGGACGAACTCGGCGATCCGCTCGCCGGTCTCCTCATCGGTGGTCGTCTCCGCCGGGTAGAGCGGATGCTCCGACTCGGGCATGAGGTGCAGCAGCTCGTCGACCAGGACGTCGAGCTGCTCGCCCTTCGGCGCCGAGACCGGGATGATCGCGTCCCACTCGCGAAGCTTCGACACCGCGAGCAGCTGTTCGGCGACCTTGGCCTTGCCCGCGGCATCCGTCTTGGTGACGATCGCGACCTTCTTCGCGCGCGGGTACTGGTCGAGCTGTTCGTTGATGTACCGGTCGCCGGGCCCGATCGCCTCGTTCGCCGGCACGCAGAACCCGATGACGTCGACGTCGCCGAGGGTCGTCTGCACGAGCGCGTTGAGGCGCTCGCCGAGGAGCGTGCGCGGGCGGTGCAGGCCCGGCGTGTCGACGACGATGAGCTGGCCGTGGTCGCGGTGCACGATGCCGCGGATGGCGCGACGCGTGGTCTGCGGCTTGGAGCTCGTGATGGCGACCTTCTCGCCGACGAGCGCGTTGGTGAGCGTCGACTTGCCGACGTTGGGCCGCCCCACGAACGACACGAATCCGGCGCGGTAGTCGGTCATGGGCGGTCTCCCTCGGTCGGTGCGACGTCGTCGCCGAAGGCGGCGCGGACGTCGATCAGTGCCTGGTCGGCCTCGACCAGGATCGTGGCGATGCGCTTGCGGCGCCCCTCGGTGCGCTCGGCCTCGAGCACCAGGCCGCTCACCGAGGCGCGGTCGCCGGGCTGCGGCAACCGGCCGAGCTCCTTCGCCAGGAGCCCGCCGGCCGTGTCGACGTCCTCATCCTCGAGGTCGAGCCCGAACAGGTCGCCGAGCTCGTCGACCGGCAGGCGCGCGGTGACCCGGAACCGGCCGTCCATGAGCTCCTCGACCTGCGCGTTGTCGCGGTCGTACTCGTCGGAGATCTCGCCCACGAGCTCCTCGATGAGGTCCTCCATGGTGACGAGCCCGGCGATGCCGCCGTACTCGTCGACCACGATCGCCAGGTGGTTGGACTCGAGCTGCATCTGCCGGAGGAGGGCGTCGGCGCGCATCGAGTCGGGGACGAAGTTCGCCGGCCGGGTCAGATCGTCGACGGTCAACGTCTCGGCGTCGATCGGGCGTTCGAACCCGAGCCGGGCGAGGTCACGCAGGTACAGCACGCCCACCACGTCGTCGGCCTCGCGGTCGACGACGGGGATGCGCGAGTAGCCGGCCTTCAGGAACAGGGCCATGGCCTGGGGCAGGTGCGCCGAGCGGTCGATCGTCACCATGTCCGTGCGCGGAACCATCACCTCGCGCACGAGCGAGTCGCCGAACGCGAAGATCGAGTGGATGAGCTCGCGATCGCCCTGCTCGAGCACCTCGAGCTCCGTCGCCTCGTCGACCATGCTGAGCAGCTGCTCCTCGCTCGCGACGCCCGCGAACCGCACCCGGCCGGGCGTGACCCGGTTGCCGAGGGCGACGAGCGCGTCGGCCAGCGGCCCGAGCAGCACCCGGACGAACCGGATGAGCGGCGCCGACAGGCGCAGCACGGCGGACGCGTGCGCCCGCCCGACGCTGCGCGGGCTGGCGCCGACGAGCACGAACGACACGGCGGTCATGATGAGCGCCGAGACCAGCAGGACGAGCCAGACGTCGTCGAGGAACGACGCGAAGGCGAGCGTCACGAGCACCGCCGCCGTCGTCTCGGCGAGGATGCGCATGAAGTTCACGGCGTTGACGTGCGCGCCAGCGTCGTCCGCGATCGCCCGGAGGGACCGCTCGGCGCGCGCGCCGACCGACATCTCCACGAGGTCGGCGCGCGAGCTCACGCTGATCGCCGAATCGACCGCGGCCATGAGTCCGCCGAAGGCGACGAGCACGAGCGCCGCGGCGAGGAAGAGCCAGGGCAGCATCATGGTCAGCGGCGGCGCTCCTGCATGGCGAAGCCGACGAGCAGGTCGCGCTGCAACCCGAACATCTCCCGCTCCTCGGCGGGTTCGGCGTGGTCGAAGCCGAGCAGGTGGAGGATGCCGTGCGCGGTGAGCAACTGCAGCTCGTCGAGGAGCGAGTGCCCCGCGGCGCGAGCCTGGGCCTCGGCCACCTGCGGGCAGAGCACCACGTCGCCGAGCAGGCCGGGCGGCGCCGGCTGGTCCTCGGTGCCGGGTCGCAGCTCGTCCATGGGGAAGCTCAGGACGTCGGTCGGCCCCGGCTCGTCCATCCACTGCACGTGCAGCTGCTCCATCGCGCCCTCGTCGACGAGGACGATCGCGAGCTCGGCGTCGGGGTGGACGTGCAGGGCATCGAGCGCATACACCGCGAGGCGCTGCAGCGCCGCCTCGTCGACCTCGACGGCCGACTCGTTGTTGACCTCGATGCTCACGTGCTCCTCTTCCTCGGCAGGTGGTCGCGCGGACCGGCGGCACCGCGGCGCTCCGCACCGCGACGCTCGGCCCGGTTGGCGAACTCGCGCGCCTGCTCGCGCTCGAACCGCTGCGCCTGCGCGCGCTGGTCGAACTCGGTGTAGGCGTCGATGATGCGGCCGACCAGCGTGTGGCGGACGACGTCGTCGCTCGTCAGCCGCGCGAAGTGGATGTCGTCGACGCCGTCGAGGATGCGGGTGACCAGCCGGAGACCGGACGAGCCGCCCGGCAGGTCGACCTGCGTGATGTCGCCGGTGACGACCATGCGCGAGCCGAACCCGAGTCGCGTGAGGAACATCTTCATCTGCTCGGGCGTCGTGTTCTGCGCCTCGTCGAGGACGACGAACGAGTCGTTCAGCGTGCGGCCGCGCATGTACGCGAGCGGTGCGACCTCGACGGTGCCCGAGGCGAGCAGCTTCGGCACCATCTCGGGATCCATCATCTCGTTCAGCGCGTCGTACAGCGGCCGGAGGTAGGGATCGATCTTGTCGGTCAGCGTGCCCGGCAGGAAGCCGAGCCGCTCCCCCGCCTCCACCGCGGGACGCGTCAGGATGATGCGGTTCACCTCCTTGCGCTGGAGGGCCTGCACGGCCTTCGCCATCGCGAGGTAGGTCTTGCCGGTACCGGCGGGTCCGATGCCGAAGACGATCGTGTTCTCGTCGATCGCGTCGACGTACGCGCGCTGGCCCTCGGTCTTCGGGCGGATCGAGCGGCCACGAGCCGACACGATCACCTGGCCGAGCGCCTCGGAGGGCCGGGAGTTCGGGTCGGCGTCGAGCATTCGGGCGGAGCTCCTCACTTCGATGGGCGTCGGGTCCTCGCCGCCACGGACGAGTTCGAGGAGTTCCTCGATGAGACGGCGCACGCGCCGCCGCTGGTCGTCGTCGCCACGGATGGCGATCTCGTTGCCGCGAACGTGGACGTCGACGCCGGGGTACTCGCGTTCGATGCTCGTGAGCAGCCGGTCCTGCGGTCCGAGCAGGCGCACCATCGCGATGCCGTCGACGTGGATGCGGTCCTCGTCGGATGCCGCCGCCGGGGCGGCGGGCCGGATCTCGCCCTGGTCGTCAGCGCCCGCCAAGCGATCCCTCCTCGAGCCCGCCGCCGAGGACGTGGGCGTGGACGTGGAACACCGTCTGGCCCGCAGCCGGGCCGGTGTTGAAGACCAGTCGGAACTGGCCGTCGGCCAACTCGTCGGCGATGCCGCGAGCGACCGAGACGAGCTCGGCGAGCAGTTCGGGGTCGGCGGCCGCGAGTTCGACGACGTCGCGGTACTCGGCCGTGCGCGGCGTCACGACGACGTGCACCGGCGCCTGCGGCGAGATGTCGTGGAACGCGATGATGCGCTCGGTCTCGGCGACCATGCGCGCCGGGATCTCGCCGGCGGCGATGCGCTCGAACACCGTGGGCTCAGCCGTTCCGCTCATCCCCCCATCGTAGCGACGGATGGCTCACCACCGCCCGAGCGCGACCGACAGCACCGCGATCGCCGCGGGCCCGGCCGTCGAGGTGCGCAGGACCGAGTCGCCGAGCCGCACCGGTTCCGCGCCGGCGTCGACGAGCCGCGCGATCTCGGCGGGGTCCATGCCGCCCTCCGGTCCGACCACGAGCGCCAGGTCGCGACCGTCGTGACGGATGCCGGACAGCGGGGTCTCGGCGCCGGGCACGAGCAGCAGCATCCGCTCGCCCTGCAGCCGAGCCGGGAGCTCGCGCGTGGCGGCGACCGGCTCCACCACGGGGATGCGCGAGCGGATCGACTGCTTCACCGCCTCACGCACGATGGCGGCCCAGCGTGCGCGGCCCTTCTCGGCCTTCGGCCCCTCCCAGCGCGACACCGACCTCGTCGCCGTCCACGGCACGACCCGGTCGAGGCCGAGCTCGGTCGCCGCCTGCACCGCGAGCTCGTCGCGGTCGCCCTTCGCGAGCGCCTGCACGAGCGTCAGCCGCGGCGACGGCTCGGGGTCCTCGCGCACCTCGTCGACGACGAGCTCGAGCCGGCGCGACTCCGTCGCGGCGACCTCGCCCGTCACGATGCGTCCTCGACCGTCGCCGATCGAGACGCGCTCGCCCACCCGGACCCGCGCCACCGTCACCGCGTGGCGCGCCTCGTCGCCGTCGAGGACGACCGACGCACCCGGCGCGACCCCGGTCAGGTCGAGCGTCTCGTCGAGGTAGAGGCTGCTCATCGCGGCATCCGCCCCGCCGTCAGCCGAGGAACCGGTCGCGCAGCCGCGCGAACAGCCCCTGCTGGAAGTGACCGAGCTGCGGCGGCTGCGCCTTGCGGTGCTTGGCCAGCTGCTGCACGAGCTCGCGCTCCTTGTGGCTCAGCTTCGTCGGCGTCACGACGTGGACGGCGACCTTGAGGTCGCCGCGGCCGCCGCCGCGCAGGTGCGTGATGCCCCGGTCGCGCACCGTCAGGATCTCGCCCGACTGCACGCCCGCCTTCAGCTCGAGGTCGACGTCGCCGTCGAGCGCCTCCACCTTCGCGGTCGTTCCGAGGATGGCATCGGTCATCTGCACCTCGAGCGTGCACAGCAGGTCGTCGCCGTTGCGGCTGAACACCTCGTGGTTGCGCACCTTGATCTCGAGGTAGAGATCGCCGTTCGGCCCGCCGGCGGGGCCCGCCTCGCCCGAGCCGGGCATCTGCAGGCGCACGCCCGTGTCGACACCGGCCGGCACGTCGACGGGAACGGTGCGGCGAGCCCGGACGCGACCCTGACCCTGGCAGGTGGGGCACGGCGTGGCGATGATCGTGCCGTAGCCGCGGCACGAACCGCACGGGCTCGAGGTCATCACGTTGCCGAGGAGCGAACGCACCGCGCGCTGGATGTGCCCGGTGCCGCCGCAGATGTCGCAGGTGACCGGAGCCGTGCCGGGCTGGCAGCACGAGCCGTGGCACGTCTCGCAGGTGACCGCGGTGTCGACGTCGATCTCGCGGTGGGTGCCGAAGATCACGTCGTCGAGGCCCACCTCGAGCCGGATGAGCGCATCCTGGCCGCGCTCGCGGCGCGAGCGCGGGCCGCGCGTGGACTGCCCCGCCCCGAAGAACGTCTCGAAGATGTCGCCGAACCCGCCGAAGCCGGCCCCGTTGAAGCCGCCCTGGCCGCCGCCCAGGTCGTACTGCTGCCGCTGCCTCGGGTCGGAGAGCACGTCGTAGGCGTGCGTGACCTGCTTGAAGCGCTCGGATGCCTCGGTGCCCGGGTTGACGTCGGGGTGCAGCTCGCGGGCGAGCCGCCGGTAGGCCTTCTTGATCTCGTCGGGGGTGGCGTCGCGCGAGACGCCGAGGACCTCGTAATGGTCGGCCACGGAGGGCGTGTCCTTTCGGTTGCCGGTGACGGATGCCGCGCGGGGGCGGTCCGAACGGGGATCAGCTCTCGCCGAGGGTCCGGGAGAGGTAGCGAGCCACGGCGCGCACGGCGGCCATGCTCTGGGAGTAGTCCATGCGGGTGGGACCCACCACGCCGAGCCGCGACACGTCGCGCCCCGGCACGGCGAACGAGCTCGTGACCACCGAGGTCTCGCCGAGTCCGTACGGGGCGTTCTCGCGGCCGATGCGCACGGCGATGCCGTCGTCGGAGTGCATCTCGCCGAACAGCCGCAGGATCACGACCTGCTCCTCGATCGCCTCGATGACGCCGAGGATGTTGCCGGCGAAGTCCTGCTCGGTGCGCACGAGGTTCGCCGCGCCGGCGACGACCAGTCGGTCGCTGCGCGTCACGTTCGCCTGGTCGGCGAGCGTCGCGGCGAGCGTGCGGAGCACCTCGGCGTGGGCGCGGTCGGCCTGCTCGGTCTCGGCCGAGAGCGCGATCGCCGCCTCGGTCATGGTGAGCCCGGCGGCGACCTCGTTGAGCCGGTCGCGCAGTCGGTGCAGCGTCTCCTCGTCGACCGGGTGGTCGAGTTCGGCCAGCCGCTGCTCGACCTGGCCGGAGTCGGAGATGAGGATGCACAGCACCCGCGTCGGCGCCAGCGAGACGAGCTCGACGTGACGCACGCGCGCCCGTGCGAAGCTCGGGTACTGCACCACGGCGAGCTGCCGCGTGAGCTGCGCGACGAGCCGGACCGTGCGGGAGAGCAGCTCGTCGAGGTCGTTCGACTCGCCGAGGAACGTCTCGATCGCCTGCCGTTGCGCGGTCGAGAGCGGGCGGATGTCGGCGAGCTGGTCGACGAACACCCGGTAGCCCTTGTCGGTCGGGATGCGACCGGACGACGTGTGCGGCGCCGCGATCAGCTCCTCCTCCTCGAGGAGGGCCATGTCGTTGCGGATGGTCGCGGCCGAGACGCCGAAGTGATGGCGCTCGACGATCGTCTTCGAGCCGACCGGCTCGCGCGAGGCCACGTAGTCCTGGACGATGGCACGGAGGACGGCGAGACTGCGCTCGGAGACCATGGACCCTCGCTTCCCTCGACCGGTCGGGCGCATCGTGCGCTTAGCACTCGGTTCAGCTGACTGCTAATCATATCGCGTCATCCGGGGATGGCGCCGTTGCCGGCCCGCGTGCTGCCGCAGTAGCGTGTGCATCGCCGTCACCGGCGCGCGCCCGCTCGGCGCGGCCGGCGGGCATCCCCCGTCAAACCCGAAAGGCACCCCGCATGACCGATCCCAACACCCCGCAGCCGGCCGCCGCCGCGCCGCTCTCGCACGAGCAGGACGTCCAGTGGGCGTCGTTCGCCCACCTCGGCGGCATCCTCGGCATCCTGCCGTCGCTCATCATCTGGCTGGTCTTCAAGGACCGCGGCTCGTTCACGAACACCGAGGCGAAGGAGGCGCTGAACTTCCAGATCACGCTCACGATCGCCACGGTCGCCCTGTGGATCGTCGTGACCGTGCTCACGATCGTCACCTTCGGCATCGGGGCCGTCCTCGGCTTCCTCACCTACGTGCCGTGGATCCTCGGCGTCGTCTTCTCGATCATCGCCTTCCTGCAGGTGAAGGACGGTCGGCACTACCGTTACCCGTTCGCCCTGCGCCTCATCAAGTAGGCCCCGCACCGCCCCTCACGACGCGCCGGTCCGAGACCTCTCGACCGGCGCGTCGCCGTGTGCCAGCATGAAGAAACGCCTCGCGACACGGCGTGCGACCGACCAAGGAGCCAGCATCATGTCCGACGCACCACCTCCCACCCCGCCCACTCCGCCCAGCACGCCGCCGCCCGGCGGCAGCACGCCCCCGCCTCCTCCCGGAGGCAGCACGCCTCCCCCGCCGCCCGGCGGTCCGACCCCGCCGCCCGCGGGCGGCCCGGGCTACGGCGCCGCGACACAGGAGATGAGCCCGCCCGACCAGCGTCTCTGGGCCACGCTGATCCACATCGGCGGCATCCTCTTCGGGTTCCTGCCGCCGCTCATCGGCTACCTGGTGCTGAAGGACCGCGGCGCATTCATCCGCGCGCACTCGGCCACCGCGCTGAACTTCCAGATCACGCTGCTCATCGCGTACGTCGTCGGCTGGGTCCTCGCGTTCGTGCTGATCGGCTTCCTGATCCTGTTCGCCGCGTGGGTCGCCGCGATCGTGTTCGGCATCATCGCCGCCATGAAGGCGAACCAGGGCCAGCCCTACGTCTACCCGATCGCGATCAAGTTCGTGAGCTAGGTCTCGAGACGCGCTTCGCGCACCTCGATCACCGGAGACAGCAGGCGCCGCACGACGGCGTCGGCCAGCAGACGCCCTCGCCGGGTGAGCGTGAGCCGCCCGGCGAGGGCGTCCTTCGCGTCCACGAGTCCGTCGGCGATGAGCGCGGCGACCTCGCGGCGACCGCCGGCACCCAGCGATGCGAGCTCGAGCCCGTCGCGGATCCGGGTGCCGAGCAGCACGCGCTCGGTCTCACGCGCCGCCGCGTCGAGCGTCTCGCGCCCCACCGCCGGCGACACGCCCGCCGCCAGGCGCTCGGCGTACGCCGCCGGATGCTTCGCATTCCACCACCGGACGCCGCCGACGTGGCTGTGGGCGCCGGGGCCGACGCCCCACCAGTCGTCGCCGCGCCAGTACCCGAGGTTGTGGCGGGAGCGGTGCGCGGCATCCGTCGCCCAGTTCGACACCTCGTACCACTCGTACCCGGCCGCGGCGAACCGCTCGTCGGCCAGCTCGTACATGTCGGCGGTGAGGTCGTCATCGATCGCCGGCAGCTCGCCGCGACGCAGCTGCCGGGCGAGCTTCGTGCCGTCCTCGACGATGAGCGCGTAGGCGCTGACGTGGTCGGGTCGCTCGGCGAGCACCGACTCGACGCTCGTGCGCCAGTCGTCGAGCGACTCCCCCGGCGTGCCGTAGATGAGGTCGAGGCTCACGTCGAGCCCGGCGTCGCGCGCCCAGCCGACGACGAGCGGTACGCGAGCGGGGTCGTGCGTGCGGTCGAGCGCGGCGAGCACGTGCGGCACGGCGGACTGCATGCCGAATGAGACGCGGGTGAACCCGCCCTCGGCGAGGCGCTGCAGGTCCTGCGGTCCCACCGAGTCCGGATTGGCCTCGGTGGTCACCTCGGCGCCGCTCGCGAGGCCGAACTCGTCGCGGATGCCGCGCAACATGCGCACCAGATCGGTCGCAGGCAGCATCGTGGGCGTGCCGCCGCCGAAGAACACCGTCTGGGCGGGTCGGTCCGGTGCACCGGATGCCGCGAGCACGCGACCCGCGAGCCGGATCTCGTCGACGGCCTGGTCGGCGTACTGCGCCTGGCTGACGCCGCGCAGCTCCCCCGCCGTGTACGTGTTGAAGTCGCAGTAGCCGCAGCGCACCCGGCAGAACGGCACGTGGACGTACACGCCGAACGCGCGCGTCGCGGCATCCGTCACCGCCGTCGCGGGTAGCAGGCCGTCAGCGGGAGCGGGATCGGCGATCGGGAGCGGACCGGCCACGTCAGGTGTACGCGGGGTGCAGTGCGCGGAGCTCGGCGCGGGTGAGCTCACGCCGGCGACGACGCACGAGGGGCGCGAGCAGGCAGTGGATGCCGCCCCTGGGCTCGAGCGCCGAGCGGATGGTGAGCCACACGCTGTCGTCGTCGCGGTGCTCGAGGACGAACGCCTCCTCGCCGTGCTCGGGCGACTCTCCGGTGGTGCCGTAGGCGAAGCCGATGCGGCCCGGCTCGTCGACCACGTAGACCACGAGCACCGGCACCACGCGGGTGCGGAACCGCTCCCGGCGACGGAGCACCGCGGTCATGCCCGCCGACACGAACGGCGTGCCGTCGGCGGCGAAGCGCTGCTCGGCCCGCGCGGTCGGCTGCTCCGCCAGGGGCGAGCCGTCGGCGTCGTACGCGATGCCCGTGTACTGCGCGCCCGTGCCCGGGGCGACCTCGGCCACCTCGAACCCGGCGCCCTTCTGGACGCCCCAGGTCATGAGCTCCTCGGCGGCGCGGTCGAAGCGCTCGCGGCCGGAACCGAGCTTCACCGAGTCCTCGGCCGGGCGGAACCCGGCGGGCGGGTACCGCAGCAGGTCGGGATCGAGCGTGGCGCCGATCGCGCCGTAGGTCACCGACTGGTCGGTGAACGTGCTGCGTCGAGTCATCCGTCGATTCTACGAAACCGCGCCTGAGCGCTACTTCTTCGCGTCCTTCTTCTCGGTCTCGCCCGAGAGCGCGGCGATGAACGCCTCCTGGGGAACCTCGACGCGGCCGACCATCTTCATGCGCTTCTTGCCCTCCTTCTGCTTCTCGAGGAGCTTGCGCTTGCGGGTGATGTCACCGCCGTAGCACTTGGCGAGCACGTCCTTGCGGATGGCGCGGATCGACTCGCGCGCGATGATGCGGGCGCCGATCGCCGCCTGGATCGGCACCTCGAACTGCTGCCGCGGGATCAGCTCGCGCAGGCGACCGGTCATGAGCACGCCGTACGCGTACGCCTTGTCGCGGTGCACGATCGCGCTGAACGCGTCGACCTGCTCGCCCTGGAGCAGGATGTCGACCTTCACGAGGTCGGCCGCCTGGTCGCCTGCGGGCTCGTAGTCGAGCGACGCGTAGCCGGCGGTCTTCGACTTGAGGTTGTCGAAGAAGTCGAAGACGATCTCGCCGAGCGGCATGTTGTAGCGGATCTCGACCCGGTCCTCGCCGAGGTACTCCATGCCGAGCAGCGTGCCGCGACGCGACTGGCAGAGCTCCATGATCGTGCCGACGTAGTCCTTCGGCGCGAGGATCGCAGCCTTCACGATGGGCTCCCGCACCTCGGCGATCTTGCCGCCCGTCGGGAACTCGCTCGGGTTGGTGACCGTGACGGTCTTCTTGTCCTCGGTCGTGACCTCGTAGACCACGGACGGCGCGGTCGCGATGATGTCGAGGTCGAACTCGCGACGCAGCCGCTCGGTGACGATCTCGAGGTGCAGCAGCCCGAGGAACCCGCAGCGGAAGCCGAAGCCGAGCGCCACCGACGTCTCGGGCTCGTAGACGAGCGCGGCATCCGACAGCTTGAGCTTGTCGAGCGCCTCGCGGAGCTCGGGGTAGTCGCTGCCGTCGATCGGGTACAGGCCCGAGAAGACCATGGGCAGCGGCTCGGTGTAGCCCGCGAGCGGTTCGGCGGCCGGCTTCGACGCGGTCGTGACGGTGTCGCCGACCTTCGACTGCCGCACGTCCTTCACGCCCGTGATGAGGTAGCCCACCTCGCCGACGCCGAGGCCCTTGGTGGGCGTCGGCTCGGGCGCGCTCACGCCGATCTCGAGGATCTCGTGCGTCGCCCTGGTCGACATCATCTGGATGCGCTCGCGCGGGTTCAGCTTGCCGTCGACCATGCGGACGTAGGTGACGACGCCGCGGTAGCTGTCGTAGACGGAGTCGAAGATCATCGCCCGCGCCGGGGCATCCGCGTCGCCCACCGGGGCGGGGATGCGCTCGACGACGCGGTCGAGCAGGTCCTCGACGCCCATGCCGGTCTTGCCGGACACGCGGAGCACGTCGTCGGGCGAGCCGCCGATGAGGTCGGCGAGCTCGCGCGCGTACTTCTCGGGCTCGGCGGCCGGGAGGTCGATCTTGTTCAGGACCGGGATGATCTCGAGGTCGTTCTCGAGCGCGAGGTACAGGTTCGCGAGCGTCTGCGCCTCGATGCCCTGCGCCGCGTCGACGAGCAGGATCGCGCCCTCGCACGCCGCGAGCGAACGCGAGACCTCGTAGCTGAAGTCGACGTGCCCGGGCGTGTCGATCATGTTCAGCGCGTACGCGGTGCCCGACAGCTCCCATGGCATGCGCACGGCCTGGCTCTTGATGGTGATGCCGCGCTCGCGCTCGATGTCCATGCGGTCGAGGTACTGCGCACGCATGTCGCGGTCGGCGACCACGCCCGTGATCTGCAGCATGCGGTCGGCCAGCGTCGACTTGCCGTGGTCGATGTGCGCGATGATGCAGAAGTTGCGGATCAGCGCGGGATCGGTGGCGGCGGGCACCGGGGGGTCAGCGGCTCTCGGAGACATCCCGACGATTCTCCCATGCGGGCGATCCCACTTTCGACGGATGCCGCTCCGGGGCCCCGGGACTACGCTGAATCGCACCATGACCGTGCTCGATGCCCCACTCGTCGGACGGGTGCAGCCGTCGGCGCTCCGTCCCGTGTTCACGTCGCTCCGCGTGGGCCTGCACGTCCTCGTGGTCGGCCTCACGCTCTTCGTCGTCGCCCGTGCAGTGATCACCGGCGGCGAGCAGCGGGTGGCGATCGCCATCCTCTCGATCGCCTTCATCGGCACCTACGCCGTCGGCGTCGTCACCGCCCACCAGGTCGTCACGCCGTGGATGCGCGCGGCCTGGCTCGTCATGCTGCTGGGGCTGTGGCTCGGGCTGGGTGCGCTCACCCCGGACGCCGCGTTCCTGGCGTTCCCGCTCTTCTTCCTCGAACTCCACGTGCTGCCCGCGCGCTACGCGGTGCCGCTCGTCGCCGTGACCTTCCTGCTCAGCGTGTGGAGCACGACCTCCCACCTCGGATTCGAGGTGGGCAGCATCCTCGGGCCGTTCATCTCCGCGGGCGTCGCCGTGATCATCGGACTCGGGTACCGGGCCATGGCGGTGGAGTCGCGCGAGCGCCAGTCGCTCATCCTCGACCTGCTCGCCACGCGCGAGGAGCTCGCCGCGGCCAGCCGCGAGGCGGGCACGCTCGCCGAACGCGAGCGGATCGCGCGCGAGATCCACGACACGGTGGCCCAGGGCCTCTCCTCGATCCAGATGCTGCTGCACGCCGCCGAGCGCGACGTGCACGACAGCGCCGTGCGCGACAAGCTCCGGCTCGCCCGCGAGACCGCCGCCGACAACCTGCAGGAGACGCGGCGCTTCATCCGGGAGCTCACGCCGCCCGCCCTCGACGAGCAGACGCTGCCGGCAGCGCTCCGCCGGCTCGCCGAGGCCACCAACGAGCAGGCAGCCCAGTCGGGGTCGCGCACCCGGGTCTCGTTCTCGCTGAGCGGCCACCCGGTGGCCCTCCCCATGTCGATCGAGGCGACCCTGCTGCGCATCGCCCAGGGCTCGCTCTCCAACGTCGTCAAGCACGCGGATGCCGCCAGGGCCGAGCTCACGCTCAGCTACCTCGGCGACGAGGTCGCGCTCGACGTCGTCGACAACGGCATCGGCTTCGACCCGGCCGGACTGGAACCCGAGGGCTCCGCCGGCGCCTCGTTCGGGCTGCGCGCCATCCGGCAGCGGGCCGAGGCGCTCGGCGGCTCGGCCGACGTCGAGTCCTCTCCCGGCGGCGGCACGGCGCTGTCGGTGCGCATCCCGGCGGTGACGGCATGATCCGGCTCGTCCTGAGCGACGACCATCCCGTCGTCCGAGCGGGCATGCGCGCGCTGCTCGAGGCCGAACCCGACCTGCACGTCGTCGCCGAGGCGTCCACGGCCGAGGAGGCGGTCTCGCTCGCGACGACGCCGGGCGTCGACCTCGTGCTCATGGACCTGCAGTTCCCCGGGCGGCTGCAGGGCGTCGACGCCACCCGGCGGATCCGCGCCACTCCCGGCGCACCCCGTGTGCTCGTGCTCACGAACTACGACACCGACGCCGACATCCTCGGCGCGATCGAAGCCGGCGCGAGCGGCTACCTGCTGAAGGACGCCCCGCCCGGCGAGCTCGTCGCCGCCATCCGTGCCGCCGCCGCCGGCGAGTCGGCGCTCGCGCCGGCGGTGGCCTCGCGGCTCGACGCGTCGCAGCGCAGCGCCGACCAGCGGCTCACCGTACGGGAGGCGGAGGTGCTCGCGCTGGTCGCGGCGGGCAGCACGAACCGCGAGATCGGCCAGGCGCTCTTCCTCAGCGAGGCGACCGTGAAGTCGCACCTCGTGCACATCTTCACCAAGCTCGGCGTGGGTTCGCGCACCGCCGCCGTCGCGAAGGCGCGCGAACTCGGCGCGATCCGGGCGGGCTGACGGATGCCGCGCGCCCGCGTCGTCCTTGTCCACGGCATCCGCACGTCGGCGACGATGTGGCGCGGGCAGGTCGCGCGCCTCGCGCGCCACGACATCGAGGTGGTCCCCGTCGACCTGCCGGGCCACGGCGCGCGGCTCGACCAGGCGTTCACGCTGGACGACGCGATGCGCGCGATCGACGAGGCGCTCGCCGACGCCGACCCGCGGTCGCCGCGCCTGCTCGTGGGGCTGAGCCTCGGCGGCTATCTCGCGATCGAGTACGCGGCGCGGCATCCGCACCGGCTCGACGGGCTCGTGGCCGCGTCCTGCGGCACCCGGCCCCGCGGTGCCGGGTTGCGGGGGTACCTGGCGCTGGCCGCCGTGATCCGGCGGCTGCCCGACCGCGGCCGATGGCTGAACGACACCATGGCGCGGCTGTTCCTGCCGCCGGCCGCGGTCGAGGACGTCGTCGCGGGCGGTGTGGCCCTCGACGTCATGCAGCCGGCGATCGGGGCGGTCGCCGAGCTCGACATCGAGGCGTCGATCGCTGCCGTCGAGGTGCCGATCTGGTTCGTGAACGGGAGGTACGACCACTTCCGGATCGAGGAGCGACGCTTGCTTCGCGCCGCCCGCGATGGACGCCTGATCCACGTCGAGGGGGCGACGCACCTCGTGAGCCTCGTGCGACCGGCGGAGTTCACCGCGACGATCCTCGGCATCGTGGCGGAGCTCGAGCTGCGCGCCGCTCGGCGGGACACATCGCACGCGACCTCCTGACGGCCGCGCGCTTTGGCGTCGTGCCGGGCGAACTGGTATCGTTGCCTGTTGGCTTGCGTGTGGGTCCCACCCCGCACGATGCGCCGCGACGGCCCCTCTACCGATTGCGGCAACTCCGGTACCCGCAGAACACACGAAAGACGAACCACGTGGCAAACATCAAGTCGCAGATCAAGCGCATCCGCACCAACCTGAAGGCGCAGGAGCGCAACAAGGCTGTGAAGAGCGAGCTCAAGACCGTCATCACCGCGACCCGCAAGGCCATCGCCGAGGGCGACAAGGAGAAGGCCACCGCGGCCCTCCGCGTCGCGACCCGCAAGCTCGACAAGGCCGTGAGCAAGGGCGTCATCCACAAGAACCAGGCCGCGAACCGCAAGTCGGCCATCGCGAAGCAGGTCGCCGCGCTCTGAGCGACCGCCGCACTCGACCGAAGGGCCCCCACCGGAGACGGTGCGGGGCCCTTCGGCGTTCCAGGGCGCGACGGGCCTCACCAGGGCGTGTGCGTGTACCCGTGACGGGCGTCGTCAGGCGAGAGCGCGCCCGCGGGCGCTGATCACGCCGACGAGACGCTCCAGCGCGAACACCGGGTCGCGCTCGGCACCCTTCACGGCGGCATCCGCAGCGGCGAGGGCCTCGATGGCCGCGCCCAGGCCCTCGTCATCCCAGCCCTGGAGGTCGCGGCGCGCCCGGTCGATCTGCCACGGCGCGAGCCCCAGCGAGGAGGCCGCCGCGCCGCGCGCGCCGGCGACCTTGGCCATCGTGCGGATCTTCATGGCGAACGCGGCGACGATCGGGACCGGGTCGGCGCCCGAGTCGAGCGCGTGCCGCAGGGCGATGATCGCGTCGCCGTGACGCCCCGCGATGGCCGAGTCCGCGACCGTGAACGCGGTGGTCTCGACGCGGCCGCCGTAGTACTTGGCGACCGTGGCCTCGTCGACGTCGCCGGGCACATCGGCGATGAGCTGCCGGCAGGCCGCGGCGAGCTCCCCGAGGTCGTCGCTGAACGCCGCGACGAGCGCGCGCAAGGCGGCCGGTGCGATCCTGCGGCCCGCGAGCTTGAACTCGGCCGCCGCGAAGTCCTGCTTGTCGGCGTCGCGCTTGAGCTCGGCGCAGACGATCTCGATGCCGCCGCCGGTGCCGGCTCGGATGGCGTCGAGGAGCTTCTTGCCCCGGGTGCCGCTGCGGTGCCGCAGCACGACGACGGTGCCCTCGGCGGGCGCCTCGAGGTACTCGAGCGCGTCGACGAGGAAGTCGTCGGTCGAGCGCTCGACTGCGGCCACGCGGATCAGCCGGGGCTCGCCGAAGAGCGAGGGGCTGGCGAGCGTGAGCAGTTCGCCGCGTCGATAGCCGTCGGCTTCGAGGTCGCTGACCTCGAGCGCCGGGTCCTCGTCGCGGAGGGCGTCGCGCAGCATCGCCACGGCCCGTTCGGCGAGTACATCCTCTCCGCCCGAGACCAGGACCACCGGCGACGGTCGAACGGCGCTCCAGGCGAGTTGCGGAATCGCCGCCTTGGACCTCGCCGTGCCTCCGCGTGCCGCCACGTGCGCTCCCTCCGATGTGCCGCACCAGTCTACGGATCACCACCGACCTGATCCGCACGCTCGGTCCACACGGCGAACCTGCCCTCGATCGCCACGAGCGCCGCGGTGCCCGACCGATCGCTTCGGATCACGTGGGTCCCGGCCTCGTCGAGCAGGTCCAGGAGCGAATCGGTCGGGTGCCCGTACCCGTTGTCGGCGCCGACGCCGACGAGGCCGACCGGGGCCCGCAGTTGGCGGTAGAGCTCGCTGCTCTGGTCGGCGCTGCCGTGGTGGGCGACCTTCACGAGGTCGGCCGAGCCGATCGGATGGTCGCGGCGCAGCCGCTCCTGCGCCGTCTCTCCGAGGTCGCCGAGGAAGACGGCCCGGTACCGCGCTGTGCGCAGGTCGATCACCACGCTCGCATCGTTGCCGGGCTCGGTGCGCGGCGGAGGCCACAGCACCCGCCAGTGGGCCCGCCCGAGTGCACCGGAGGCGCCCGCGCCGACCTCGACCGCCTCCGCCCCGCCGCGGACGAGCGGCTCGAGCGCCCGGCTCGACCTGGCCCCGTCGAGCGGGCCGTGCAGGACGACGTCGACCCGACCGGCGATCGCCTCGACGCCGCCCGCGTGATCCGCATCCCAGTGCGTGATGACCGCCAGGTCGAGGCGGTCGATGCCGGTCAGGTCGAGGCAGCGGGCGAGCGCCGCCGGTTCCGCACCGGCATCGACCAGCATGACCGCATCGCGATCGCGGACGAGCACGGCATCGCCCTGGCCGACGTCGCACTGCACCAGTTCCCAGTCAGCGGGGAGCACCGCTCGCGCGACCGCGGGCCGACCGCCCGCCGCTCCGAGCGGGAGCGCGACCGACACGATCAGGATCACTGCGGCCACCGTCCGCACCCGGGTACCGGCACGGATGGCCACGACCACCCCGGCCGCCACCCCGACCGCGCACAGCGCTGCGCCCGGCGCATCGGGCAACCACGGCAGGGAGGTGACCGGGAGCCGATCGACGCCATGCGCGAGCAGCGCGATCCACGTCGCAGGCAGCCACGCGACCTGCAGCGCCGCGAAGCCGACGGAGGGCAGGACGGGGAGGATGAGGCATCCGACGAGCCCGGCGACCGTCGCGACGGGAGCTGCGGGCGCGGCGAGGAGGTTCGCGGGCACGCCGTAGACCGGCATGGACGGTTCGAGCAGGATCAGCACCGGCTGGCACGCCAGCTGCGCGGCGAGCGGAATCGCGATCATCACGGCGACCGGCCGCGGCATCCAGCGCGACAGTCGCGCACCGAGCGGTCCGGAGAGCAGGATGAGTCCTCCGGTGGCGCACACGGACAGAGCGAAGCCGAAGTCGCGGGCGTACCAGGGGTCGATCGCCAAGAGGACCACCGCGGCCACGGCGAGGGCCGACGCTCCTCCGCCGGACCGGCCCACGCCCAGCGCGACCAGCACGACGACCGCCATGACCGCGGCGCGCACGACGCTGGACTCGGGCGTCACGAGCAGGACGAACCCCGCGAGCGCGGCCAACGCGATCCCGATCCGCAGCGGACGCGGCGCGCCCGCCCGCCCGGCCGCCCAGAACACCGCCGCGGTGACGATCGCGCAGTTCGCTCCCGAGACGGCCGTGAGGTGGGTCAGCGAGGCGACGGTCATGGCCTCCCGGAGCTCGTCGGAGACGGCCGACGTGTCGCCGATGGCGAGCCCCGGCACGAGGGCACCGCCGTCGCCGCCCAGTCGATCGGCGGCGTCCGCGAGGCCCGCCCGGAGCGGATGGGTCCACCCGACGAGGAACGGCGCCCCGCCCGACTCGAGGAGCTCGCCGCGCAACCGGAAGGCCTCGCGGTCCGCGGCGGGCAGGGCGGTCGCCCGGACCCGGACGAGGTGCGTCGTGCCGAAGCCCGGCACGGACGGGGACCCCGACACCACCGCTTCGACGCGAACGGGCCGGTGCGACCGCCCGTCCACCGCGGTCACCGTCGCGGGTGCCCGCCAACTGCTCGAGCCCTCCTCCCATGGCGCCGGAACGGACGGGCGAGCCGCCGACTCCAGGCGCATCTCGACCTCGACCCAGGTGCGCGACGCCGCAGCCTCGGCCAGCGTGCCCGTCTCGCGCCCAGCCAGCGCGATGCCGGCGGAGGTCGCGGCGACCCCCGCGCACGCGGCCGCGAGGGCGATATGGGTCGACCATCGATGCGCGAGACGGCGCACCCGCGCGCGCTGCCCCGGCCACTCCCCCGACCGACCCGATGTCTCCGGCCGCCAGAACCGGCGTCGTCGCTCGGCGATGATCGCCTCGGCGAGCACGAGCCCGGCGAGGAGCCAGCACAGGACCGGCAGGCACCACGCCGGGATCCCTTCGTCCGGCACCCCCGTCGCCAGCCAAGCGGCCGCCCACGCGGCGATCGCGGCGGGCAGGAGGCGCAGGTCGTGGCGGCGCACTCAGAGCGTCACGAGGTCGGCGAGACCGGAGTAGACCGCATCGCCGATGCCGGCGACGTCGAGGAGTTGCGAGACATCCGTGAACGGGCCGTTCGCCTCGCGCCAGTCGATGATGCGCTGGGCGAGCGCGGGACCGATGCGGGGAAGCGTGTCGAGAGCGGCGACGTCGGCCTGGTTGAGGCTCACCCGCCCATCCCCGGCCGCCGCGCCACCGGATGCCGCGGCGGCGGGTTCGGCCCCGAGGACCGGTACCACGAGCTGCTCGCCGTCGACGAGCGCGCGGGCGAGGTTGACCCCGCCCGGGTCGGCGTCCGGCGCCAGTCCGCCCGCTGCCCCCACGGCGTCGACGACGCGCGCACCCGGCGCGAGCTCGACGATGCCCGGCCGGGCGACCGCGCCGAGGACGTGCACGAGGAGCGTGGGCGTCGCGGCCGCCGGGTTCGCCGTGCCCGAGGCGGCGGGATCCACCGCGCCGACGCCGTCGATCGTCACGCCCGGCGCGCCGACCTCGCCCTGCATGCCGCCGCCGCCGGAGGCGAACGCGGCGAACGCCGAGACGGCGACGGAGGCGACGAAGACCACGACCGCCGCGCCGACCGCGATGCGTCGCCGGGGCCCGACGCGTGCTGCGTCGAGCGCGGTCAGCGGGTCGACGTCGGCGCTCGACTCGACCGGGTCGGATTCGATGGGCTCACGCACGGGCATGCGGGCACGCTAGCCGCGCCGCCACGACCGTCGGCAGCGAACCCGCGTCACGTACGACGAACCGGAGCCGGCCCCGCCTGTGGAGGCCGGGTCGGGCTAACGGCGCGTGGCGATGTTCACGAGCTTCGGCGCGCGCACGATCACGTTCGCGATCTCGCGCCCGGCCACCGATCGGGTCACCGCGTCCGACGCGCGGGCGAGGGACTCGAGCTCGTCGGCGCCGATCTTCGGCGACACCTCGATGCGGTCGCGCACCTTCCCGTCGACCTGCACGATCGCCGTCACGGACTCCTCGACGAGCAGGGCCGGGTCGGCCTTCCGCCACACCACGTTCGCCACGGTCGGCTCGTAGCCCAGGCGCTGCCACATGTCCTCGGCCGTGTACGGGGCGAACAGGTCGAGGATCATCGCGGTCACCTCGGCGGCCTCGCGCACCGCGGCATCCGCCGGGCCGGCCCCCGAATCGATCGCCTTGCGCGTGGCGTTCACGAGCTCCATGAGTCGCGCGACGATCACGTTGAACTTGAACGACTCGGCCAGGCCGGGCGCGTCCGCCAGCAGGCGATGCGTGATGCGGCGCAGCGCCGGGTCGCCCGTCTTCCACTCGACATCCGGGCTCGAGGCGACCTCGCCCGAGATGCGCCAGGCGCGCGCGAGGAACTTCGCGGCACCGACCGGCGACACGTCCGCCCAGTCGATGTCATCCTCGGGCGGGCCCGCGAACGCCATGGTCACGCGCAGCGCATCGGCGCCGTGGGCGGACAGCTCGGAGGCGAACTCGACCAGGTTGCCCTTCGACTTCGACATCTTGTGGCCGTCCATGATCACCATGCCCTGGTTGAGCAGCGACGTGAACGGCTCGGTGAACCCGAGGTAGCCGAGGTCGAACAGCACCTTGGTGAAGAACCGTGCGTAGAGCAGGTGCAGGATCGCGTGCTCGACACCGCCGACGTACTGGTCGACCGGCATCCACTTCTCGGCCTCGGCGGGGTCGAAGGCGCGGTCGTCGTCGTTCGGGTTCAGGTACCGCAGGAAGTACCACGAGCTGTCGACGAAGGTGTCCATCGTGTCGGAGTCGCGCCGGGCCTCGCCGCCGCAGTTCGGGCAGGTGACGCTCGCCCACTCCTCGGCCGCGCCGAGCGGGCTCGAGCCCTTCGGCCGCAGGTCGAGCCCCGCGGCATCCGGCAGCCGGACCGGCAGGTCGGACTCGGGCACGGGCACCTCGCCGCACTGCTCGCAGTGGATGATCGGGATGGGCGTGCCCCAGTACCGCTGCCGGGAGATCAGCCAGTCGCGCAGGCGGTAGTTCTTCGCCGCGCGCCCGAGGCCGCGCTCCTCGAGGATCTCGATGGCACGTCGGATCGCGTTGGACTTGCTGAGCCCGTTCAGCGGGCCCGAGTTCATCAGGCGGCCCTCACCCGTGAGCGCGACGCCCGTCGAGGCGGGGTCGAGCTCGGGCAGGTCCTCGAGGGGCAGCGGCACGCCCTGGTCGTCGACGGGGATGACGGGGATCACGCCGGTCACGGGCGCGTTGGTGTCGACGACCACCCGCACGGGCAGCTCGAAGGCGCGCGCGAAGTCGAGGTCGCGCTGGTCGTGCGCGGGCACCGCCATGATCGCGCCGTGGCCGTAGTCGGCCAGCACGTAGTCGGCCGCCCAGATCGGCAGGCGCTCGCCCGTCAGCGGGTTGGTCGCGTACCGGTCGAGGAACACGCCCGTCTTCGGGCGGTCGGTGGCGAGCCGGTCGATGTCGCTCTCGGCGCGCACCGACTCGAGGTACTGCTCGAACCGCGCGCGCACGTCGTCGGAGGCGCCCTCGACGAGCTCGGCCGCGAGTGCCGAGTCGGGCGCGACGACCATGAAGGTGGCGCCGTAGAGGGTGTCGGGGCGCGTCGTGAACACCGTCACCGGCTCGTCGCGGCCCTCGATGGGGAAGTCGACGTCGGCACCCGACGACCGGCCGATCCAGTTGCGCTGCATCGTGATGACCTTGCCGGGCCACTTGCCCTCGAGCTGGTTCAGGTCGTCGAGCAGGCGGTCGGCGTAGTCGGTGACGCGGAAGTACCACTGCGTGAGCGCCTTCTTCGTCACCACGCTGCCGCAGCGCTCGCAGTGGCCGTCGACGACCTGCTCGTTCGCGAGCACCGTCTGGTCGTTCGGGCACCAGTTGACCTGGCCCGCCTTGCGATAGGCGATGCCCTTCTCGTACAGCTTGAGGAACAGCCACTGGTTCCACTTGTAGTACTCGGGGTCGCTCGTGTGGAGCTCGCGCGACCAGTCGAATGACGGCGCGTACTGCTTGAACGAGCGCTTCTGCTGCTCGATGTTCGCGTAGGTCCACGCCTTGGGGTCGGCGCCGCGCTTGATCGCCGCGTTCTCGGCGGGCAGGCCGAACGAGTCCCATCCGATCGGGTGCAGCACGTCGAAGCCCTGGTGGCGCCAGTAGCGTGCCGCGGCGTCGCCGAACCCGAAGGCCTCGGCGTGGCCCATGTGCAGGTCGCCCGAGGGGTACGGGAACATGTCGAGGATGTACTTGCGCGGGCGGGTGTCGCCCGGCTGCGCGGCACGGAACGGCTGGAGTTCCTCCCACACCGGGCTCCACTTCGCCTGGATGGCGGCGAAGTCGTACGTGCCGGCGTCGGCGGTCTCGGGGGTGTCCTGCTCGTGTGCCACGTGACTCTCAATCGTGCTGCGCGGGGAGGGTGCGGGCGCTCGGCCCGGGACGGGCGCGCGAGCGCGGCGCCCGAGGGACAAGCCTACTCAATGGGCGGACCGGGGCGCCTGCGAGCGGGCGGGGTCCTCGCCGCCGAGGACGGCGATGAGCGCGCGCGCCTTGAGTCGCGTCTCCTCGACCTCCTCCTCCGGGTCCGACAGCGCCGTGATGCCGCCGCCAGTGCCGATCGACGCGCCCCGGGCAGTCAGCACGATCGACCGGATGACCATCGCCAGGTCGGCGGTGCCGTCGACCCCGAGGCATCCGAAGGCCCCCGAGTAGATGCCGCGCGGCCCGCCTTCGAGCTCGTGCAGGATCCGCATCGCGCTCTCCTTCGGCGCCCCGGTCATCGATCCGGCGGGGAACGCCGAGCGCACGGCGTCAAGTGCGGTGAGCGGATGCCGCAGGCGCGCCGTCACGGTCGAGACCAGCTGGTGCACGTGCGGGTACTCCTCGACCTCGAGCAGGCTCGGCACCGCGACCGTGCCGAGTTCGGCGATGCGACCGAGGTCGTTGCGCATGAGATCGACGATCATGAGGTTCTCGGCGCGCTCCTTCTCGCTCGCGCTGAGCTCGGCGCGCAGGGCCCGATCGGTCGCCGCGTCGGCCGACCGCGGGCGTGTGCCCTTCATGGGCTTGGTGGCGACGGTGCCGTCGCGTTCCACGAGGAGGAACTGCTCGGGCGAGGCGCTGAGCAACGCGACGTCGCCGAACCGGAGGAAGCCCCCGTGGTGGCTCGGGCTGCCGCGTCGCAGGCGCAGGTACGCGTCGACCGGATCGGGCCGCACGTCGAGCTCGACCCGGTTGGTGAGGCACAGCTGGTACGCGTCGCCGCGCACGATGGCCTCGCGGCACGCGTCGATCATCCGACGGTACTCCTCGGCGCCGTGCCGCCATCGGGTCGGTGCGGATGGCGCGGGCGTGGTCGCCGCCTGCGTCCGGTCCGGCGCGCCCGCCGGGAGGGCGGCGAGCGTCGCCCGCGTCGCCTCGACCCACCCCTCGACGGACGCCGCGTCCTCACCCTCGAGCCATTCGAGCCGCACGCGCCGGTCCGCGTGCTCGAACACGATCACCCGATCGGCGAGGAAGAACGCCGCGGCCGGCACCTCGGTCGCGGACGCGGGAACCCCGAGGGTGCGAGCGCCGAACTCGTAGCCGAACCATCCGTGCCAGCCCACCGCGGCACGTGCCGACGCGCCGAGGTCGTCGATCGGGTCGACGTCGCCGATGCCGGCCGCGAGCGCGGCGTAGACGTCATCGGGCCGGTCGGCGTCGCCGGCGATCACGACCGGGGTGTCGCGGTCGGCGATCGCGATCACGCTGCGACCGTCGCGGGCACCGTCCCCGCCGTCGAGCCAGGCCGCGATCGGCGCCGTCGCCGCGAGTGCGACGAAGACGGCCTCGGGGTCGCGCCACTCGGGCAGCGTCAGGCTCCGGATGCGTCGTGGCACCCTCCGAGCGTACTGCCGGTGCCGCAGCGGTCCGCGCGCTGGCGGGGTGCGCTCGCCGGGTGCGAGCAGGACGGCGCGTCAGCCCGCACCGAGCCGCACCGTACGGTCGACGAGCCCGTCGGGTGCTCCGGTGTGGGAGATGAGGATCACCGAGCGGCCATCCGCGGCGGCCCCGAGCAGGTCCGCCAGGAGGGCGTCCGCGCGATCCGCGTCGACGCTGGCGGTCGGCTCGTCGAGGATCAGCACCGGGAAGTCGGCGAGCATGGCCCGGGCGAGCGCGATCCGCTGCGCCTGGCCTCCCGAGACCAGCGCGCCCCGCTCCCCAACGCGGGCATCGAGTCCGCCGCGCTCGGCGACCCACGACCCGAGCCCGACCCGATCCAGTGCCTCGAGCAGCTCGGCATCGGTGGCGGTGTCCCGGGCGAAGATGAGGTTCTGGCGGAGGTCCTCGTCGAACAGCCACGGCCGCTGCTCGACGAGGCCCACGACGCGGCGGACGTCCCGCGGATCGAGGTCGCGAGCCTCCACGTCGTCGAGGCGGTACGACCCCTCGTACTCGAGGAACCGGACGAGCACGTGGGCCAGCGTGGTCTTGCCGGAGCCCGACGGCCCCTCCACGAGCACCCGGTCGCCCGGGGCGACGTCGAGGTCGAGCGGCGCCAGGTCGCGTGAGCCGGCATGCCCGGCGCCGCTCGCCCGCGGCCAGCTCGCACTGGCGCCCCTGAGCCGAAGGCCGGGTGTCCGGCGCCGATGCGACGATTTCGGCTCGGGTGCCGGGCCGGACCGCGGCTGCGGCAGCTCCGCCGGGACACCCGCCGGGACGGCGCCGGCCACCCGTTCCGCACTCGCCCGCACGGTGCGGACGGCGCCGATCGCCACGGGGATCGCCGCCGCGACCTCGGCGATCGCGAGCGGGACCAGGCACAGCACGGCGAACGTGGGACCACTGATCCGGCCGTCGGCGAGCAGCGGGGCGGCGGCTCCGAGGCTCGCCGCCGCTGCGACCCCGCCGACCGCGCTCATCGCGGCCGCAGCCAGGCCCTGCGCGGCCGCGCGCGTCCGGGTCGCCCGCTGCAGCTCGGCGCCGATCCGCCGGATGCGTGCCCGGCTCGGCGCCGCCGCGTCGAAGGCCACGAGGACGTCGAGGGCCTGGACGTGTTCGACGATCGCGGCCTGCAGCCGTCCGCGGAGCGGGGCGAGCCGCGCGTCCGCGCGCGCGGCGAGCACCTGCTGGGCCGTCACCGCGACGGCGATGCCGACGCCGAGGCAGGACAGGACGGCGAACGCCGAGCCGGGGGCGAGCCAGGCCAGTCCGGCGATGGCCGCGGCCAGGACGATGGCGGCGCTGACGAGCGGCTGCACGATCCGCAACGAGACGTTCTGGAGTTCGTCGACGTCGCCGACGAATCGCGCGAGGAGGTCGCCGCGGCGGCTCGTAGCGAGCCCGTCGGGTGCGACGGGAAGCATGCGCTCGAACACCCCCGTCCGGATCTCCGCGAGCTGGCGGAAGGCGGCGTCGTGACCGGCGAGGCGTTCGAGGTAGCGGAACACCGCGCGGCCGAGCGCGAAGGCGCGGACGCCCACGACGCCGAGCGACAGGTAGAGGATGGGCGGCTGCTCGGCGGCGCGCGCGATCAACCAGGCGCTCGAGGCGAGCAGCGCGACGCTCGAAAGGCCCGCGAGCACCCCGAGGAGGATCGACGGCACGAGCCGCCCGGCCGGCGGGACGGCACGGCGGAGCACGTCTCGGGTCGATTCACGCATGCGCGACCTCCCGGATGGCGACGACGCGGTCGGCGTGGGCCGCGAGCGTCTCGCGGTGGGTCACGACGAGGACGGTCCGTCCCTCGGCGGTGAGTTCGCGGAGCCCTGCGGCGAGCGCCGCCTCGCGATCGGCGTCGAGCGCCGACGACGGCTCGTCGAGGACGAGCAGGGAGGCGTCGGTCGCGAGCAGGCGGTGGATGGCGCGTGCGACGGCGACGCGCTGTGCCTGTCCGCCGGAGAGGCCGGTGCCGCCGGGTCCGAGCACGGTGCCGGCGGGCACCTCGGCTGCGGCGAGGGCGAGTGCCCGGTCGGCGACGGCGGCGGGGGCGTGCTCGGCGCCGAGGCGTACGTTCTCGGCCACCGTGCCCTCGAGCAGGTGTGCGCTCTGCGCGGCCCACGCGAGTCGCGCCCGCGTGCCCGGACCGAGCGCGACGCCGTCGAGGGTGGCCGTGCCCTCGTAGGGGGCGAAGCCGAGCAGCGCGGCGACGAGCGACGACTTCCCCGACCCGCTCGCCCCCATGACGGCGACGATCTCGCCGGGGGCGGCGTCGAGGTCGATCCCGTCGACCGCGGTGCGCCCGCCGCGGGTGACGCGCACGCCGCGCAGGTGCAGGCCCGCGGCATCCGTCGTCGCTTCGCGGTGGGGCGCGGGCTGGTCGGGGCGACGCTCCGCCGGGTCCGTCTCGAGGAGGTCGAGGGCGCTGCGAGAGGCTTCGAGGCCGGCGGTGGAGGCGTGGAACGCCGCGCCGACGTTGCGGATGGGCAGGAAGACCTCGGGCGCGAGCACGAGCACGAACAGCCCGGGCGCGAAGGACATGTCGCCTGCGACGAGTCGCAGTCCGATGGAGACGGCGACGAGCGCGACGGACAGGCTCGCCGCGAGTTCGAGCGTGAACCCGGAGAGGAACGTGACCCGCAGCACCTTCATGGTGCTCGAGCGGTACTGGTCGGTGACGGTGCGGATGCGCTCCACCTGGCGCTCGGCGCGGCCGTACAGCATCAGCGTCGCGAGTCCCCCGACGACTTCGAGGAACCCCTTGGAGAGCGACTGGAGGCGCTGCCACTGCCGGCGCTGCACGACCTCGGTCGCCATGCCGATGAGCGCCATGAAGACGGGGATGAGCGGCAGGACGATCACGAGGATGAGCCCGGACACCCAGTCCGCCGACCATGCCGCGGCGACGAGGATCGGGGTGGCGACCGCGGTGAGCACCAGTTGCGGCAGGTAGCGCCCGAAGTACTCGTCGAGGGCGTCGAGGCCGGGGCCGAGCAGCGTGGCCGCGTCCGCCGTGGACGTGGGCCGCGCGTCGCCGGGCCGGGCCTCGAGGGCGGCGAGCAGGTCGTCGCGCAGCTCGGCCTTGACCCGCATCGCCCCGGCCGAGCCGAGCCACTCCCAGAGCCAGCCGGCGAGCGCGCGAACGGATGCCGCGGCGACGAGCACCACGATCACCGGTTCGATCCCCCACGGCACGTCGCCCTCGATGAGGCCCACGACGAGCGACGCGAGTGCCCAGGCGAACGCGATCGTCGAGCCGGCCTGGAGCAGCGCGAGCGCGCCGCCGCCGATGAGGAAGCCGCGCGCCGCGCGGGAGCGCCGGATGAGTCGTGGGTCGAGGGGGCGCACGTCAGTGGGCGGCGGCGTCGATCGTCTGCCGGGTCACGCGCTTGCGGAAGACCCAGTAGGTCCAGCCCTGGTACGCGAGGATCAGCGGCAGGAAGATCACGGCGGTCCAGCTCATGACGGTGAGCGTGTACGGCGTGCTGGAGGCGTTGGCGATGGTGAGGCTGTTGGCCGGGTCGTTCGATGCGGGCATCACCTCGGGGAAGAGCGCCGCGAACAGTCCGAAGACCGCCGCGCCGATCGTGACGGCCATCAGGGTGAACGCGGTGCGCTCGGCGCCGCGTCCGTTGGCGAGCCAGGCGCCGACGAGGGCGACCGCGGCGACCGCGGCCAGCGCCCAGAACCAGGCGCTGCCGTTCGCGAGGCCGGTCCAGACGAGGAAGGTGGCGGCCACCGCGATGGTGATGGCGCCGGCCTTCGCCGCGAGGCGGCGGGCGCGCTCGCGGATCTCGCCGTCGGTCTTCAGCGCCGCGAACACGACGCCGTGGGTGAAGAAGAGCAGGAGCGTGGTGAGCCCGCCGAGCAGGGCGTAGGGGTTGAGCAGGTCGAACAGCGTGCCCGTGTAGTTGTGGTTCGCATCGAGCGGGACGCCCTGGACGATGTTGGCGAAGGCGACGCCCCAGAGCAGCGCCGGGACCGCCGAGCCGATGATGATCATCGAGTCGAATCGGCGCTTCCAGGCGAGCTCGGGTCGCTGGTGCCGGTACTCGAAGGACACGCCGCGCGCGATGAGCGCGAGCAGGATGAGCAGCAGCGCGAGGTAGAACCCCGAGAACAGCGTGGCGTACCACTCGGGGAACGCGGCGAAGAGCGCGGCGCCGGCCACGATCACCCAGGTCTCGTTGAGGTCCCACACCGGGCCGATGGTGTTGATGAGCACGCGGCGGTCGGTGTCGTCCTTCGCGAGGAACGGCAGCGACATGCCGACGCCGAAGTCGAATCCGTCGAGCACGAAGTAGCCGACGAAGAGGAAGGCGACGATCCAGAACCAGAGCGTTGCGAGATCCATGTCCGTCTCCTCCTAGTAGACCGTGGCGGCGTGTTCGACCTCGCCCGTCTCCGGGTCCGGCGCGGCGATCTCGGGCGGTCCCGTGCGGATCGCCTTGAGGATCAGCTTCACCTCGACGACCGCGAGGGCGCCGTAGATGAGCGTGAAGGCCACGAGCGAGATCAGGACTTCGAGGCCGGTGACGTTCGGCGACACCGCCGATTCGGTGGGCAGGAGGCTGAACACGATCCAGGGCTGGCGGCCCATCTCGGTGAAGACCCAGCCGACGATCATCGCCATGAGCGAGAGCGGGAAGCTCCAGATCGCGACGGTCCAGACCCAGCGCTGGCGCGGCATCCGACCCTTGCGGGTGAGCCAGAGGCCGGCGACCGCGACGAGGATGTGGAGCATGCCGAGGCCGATCATCCACCGGAACGACCAGTACGTCACCCAGATGATGGGCGCGTAGTCGCCGGGACCGTAGAGGTCGGTGTACAGGGCCTGCAGGTCGTTGATGCCTTCCACGCAGCCGTCGAGGGTGTGCGTCGAGAGCAGGGCGAGCAGGTAGGGCACGCGGATGGAGAACAGCTCGGTGGAGCCGTCGGGCGTGCCGAGGGTGAAGAGCGAGAACGAGGCGTCCGCACCGCAGACGGTGTCGTACGTGGCCTCGGCCGCGGCCATCTTCATGGGCTGCGTGGCGACCATCGCGAGGCTCAGCTGGTCGCCGAAGAACGTGGTGAGCGCGCCGGCTCCGACCATGGTCCAGAGGCCGAACTTCAGGGCGGGGCGCATGGTGTCGAGGTGCTGGTTGCGCGCGAGGTGCCAGGCGGCGGCGCTGATCACGAGGCCGGCCGAGACCATGAAGGATGCCGCGATCGTGTGCGGGAACGCGGCGACGGCCACCGGGTTCGTCAGCAGCGCCCAGATGTCGACGAGTTCGGCGCGCCCGCGCTCGGCGTTCATCTGGTAGCCGACGGGGTTCTGCATGAAGGCGTTGGCCGCGATGATGAAGTAGGCCGACAGGATGGTGCCGATCGCGACGACCCAGATGGTCGCGAGGTGCAGCTTCTGCGGGAGCCGGTTCCAGCCGAAGATCCAGAGGCCGATGAAGGTGGCCTCGAGGAAGAACGCGAGCAGGCCCTCGAGGGCGAGCGGGGCGCCGAAGACGTCGCCGACGAACCGGGAGTACTCCGACCAGTTCATCCCGAACTGGAACTCCTGCACGATGCCGGTCACGACGCCCATCGCGAAGTTGATGAGGAAGATCGTGCCGAAGAACCGCGTGATCCGCAGGTACTCGATCCTGCCCGTGCGCACCCACGCGGTCTGGAAGACGGCTGCGGTGGTCGCGAGTCCGATGGTGAGGGGGACGAAGAGGAAGTGGTAGACCGTCGTGAGTCCGAACTGCCACCTGGCGAGCAGGAGCGGATCGAGGAGCTCGTTCACTGCGGGGGCCCCTTTCGTGGGAGTGACGGCGCGTTCTTCTACACAGCGTAGAGCACTTTTCTACGATGTGTAGAACCTTTGGGCCCTTGCGCGGTATCCTCGATGTATGGCAGGACTCGGCGACCTCGAGCGCTCGGTGATGGAGCAGCTCTGGAAGAGCGACGGACCGCTCACGGCGAACGAGGTGCGCGAGCACCTCGCCGACCCGTCCGACCCGTCGCGCACCCCGGCCACGACCACCGTCCTCACCGTGCTCTCCCGCCTCGAGCGCAAGGGCTTCGTCACCCGCGCCCGCGAGACGCGCCCGCACCGCTACCGCGCGCTGCTCTCCCGGGCCGAGCACACCGCCGAACTCATGCACGAGGTGCTCTCGTCCTCCTCCGACCGCGACGCGGCGCTGGCCCGCTTCGTCGGCACGGTCAGCGACGGCGAGGCGCGCACGCTGCGCCGCCTCCTCGACGAGCTCGTGCGTCGCTGACGTGGTCGCCGCCGCCGTCCTGCTCGGCGTCGTCGCGCTCGCGCTCGCCTGGCCGGTCCCCGTCGCCCTCGCCCGGGCATCCTGGCCGGCGCGCTCCCCCGCCACGGCACTGGCGCTCTGGCAGGGCATCGCACTCGGAGGCGGCCTCGCCATGATCGGCTCGCTGCTCGTCTTCGGCGCGTCGCCGGGCGGATCGATCGTCGGCGCGGCCCGCGATTTGCTGCCCGCCTTCACCGCCGGCCCGATCCCCGACGGCTACGGCGTGATCCACCTCGCGGCGCTCACCCTCGCCGTCGGGCTCACCGTCCACCTCGCCCTGAACCTCCTCTCGACCGCCATCCGCGCCGAACGGGCCCGTCGGCGGCAGCACCGGCTCGTCGACCTCCTCGCCGAGCCCGCCGCCGACCCGGCCGGTCCGCGCGTGCTCTCCCATCCCGTGCCCGTCGCCTACTGCGTCCCCGGCATCCGCACCGCCACCGTCATCACCCAGGGGCTCGTCGAGCTGCTCGACGCCGACGAGCTGCGCGCCGTCGTCTCGCATGAACGCGCGCACCTCGACCAGTTCCACCACCTCGTCCTGCTCGCGTTCCGGGCCTGGCACGGCGCGCTCCCCTGGTTCCCCATCGCCAACCGCGCCGAACGGGCCGTCGCACTGCTCACCGAACTGCTCGCCGACGACCGCGCCCGTCGCGAGACCGGCCCCGAGCCGCTCCGGCGGGCGCTCGTCCTCGTCGGAAGTGCCGGCGAGCCCGGGGCGTACGCCGACGCCGGCGGCGTGAATCCGGACGCCGGCATGCTCGAGCAGCGCCTCGAGCGGCTCGAACCGGGGCGGCATCCGCTCGGCCCCGTCGCCCGCACGGCCAGCGGGATCGCCGCGGCCCTCATCGTCGCGACGCCCGTCGTGGTGCTCGCCGCCGTGACGCTCTGACGGCTCACAGCCGCCACGGCGACCCACGCCCTAGGCTCGGAGCGTGAACGAGCTGCTCGACGGCATCCTCGGCACCGTCGAAGGTGTCGATCCCGTGCTGCGGACCGTCCTGGCCGGCATCGGCATCATGCTCGAGACCTCCGTGCTGATCGGCCTGGTCGTCCCGGGCGACAGCATCGTCATCGTCGCCTCCACCGCGGTCGACGGTCCCGTCGAGTACCTCGCGCTCGCCCTCACGGTCATCATCGGCGCGCTGGTCGGCGAGAGCATCGGCTTCGCGCTCGGGCGATGGTTCGGACCGCGCATCGAACGATCGCGCGTCGGTCGCCGGATCGGCGAGCACAACTGGCACCGCGCGCGTCGCTACCTCGCGCGTCGCGGCGGGCCGGCCGTCTTCATCTCTCGGTTCCTGCCCGTGCTGCACTCCCTCGTGCCGCTGACCGTCGGCATGAGCGACATGTCCTACCGGCGCTTCATCGCCTGGACCACCCCGGCGTGCATCATCTGGTCGTTCGCGTACGTGAGCGTCGGCAGCGCCGCCGCGGGCGGCTACCGCAGCCTCAGCGACGACCTCCACTGGGCCGGCTACCTGTTCGTCGGGGCGATCGTCCTGTTCCTGGTGCTCGTGTGGGCGGCGAAGAAGGTCCTGATGCGGCTCGAGGCGCGGCACATGGCGGATGACGCGGTGCACGACGCCGGCGCCGCGGTGGCCCCGCACGGCATCGCGCCCGAGGTCGAGCCCGCCGGGGAACCGGCCGTCGCACGCGACGAAGGGCCGGCCGCCGAGGCGACCGACCCTTCCGAGCGACGTCGAGAGCCCTAGAAGAGGGCCTTCTCGGCGAGCCAGTCGCTCGCGATCTGGTCGGCCGACTGCTGCTCGTTCACGCTGAGCGCGTTCAGCGCCACGAGGTCCTCGGGAGTGAGGGCCGCGCTGACCGTGTCGATGACCTCGGCCATCTCGTCGGTCACCTTCTCGCTCACGACGGGGACGACGTTCGACGACAGGAACAGCCCTTCCGGGTCCTCGAGCGTCACGAGGTCGTTCGCGGCGATGTTCGGGTCGGCGCTGTAGATGTTCACCATCTGCACCTGGTCGTCGACGAGCGCCTTCAGGGTCAGCGGGCCGCCGCTGTCCTCGATGGGCGTGAACGCCACGTCGACGCCGTAGACGGACTTCAGGCCCTCCGGCCCGTACGGGCGCGTCTCGAGCTCGGAGTTGCCGCCGAGCGTGATCGGGGTCGAGACGTCCTTCAGGTCGGCGAGGCTGGTGACCCCGTTCTCCTCGGAGAACGTGCGGGTGACGTTGTAGGAGTCCTGGTCGGTCGCCGGCGACTGCTCGAGCACGCGCAGCCCCTCGGGAAGCGAACCCTCGAGCTCGGCGTAGACGTCGTCGCTCGTGGTGGCCGTCGTGTCGGGCACGTAGTACTGGAGGAGGTTGCCGGTGTACTCGGGGAAGACGTCGATCGCGCCGTCCTCGATCTCGGGGATGTAGACCTCGCGCTGGCCGATCCGGAACTGCCGGTCGACCGTGAAGCCGTTCTCCTCGAGCGCCTGGGCGTACAGCTCGGCGATGATCTCGTTCGAGTAGTAGTCCTGCGAGCCGACGACGATCGTCTCCGAGCCGCCGTCGCCCCCCTCGCCGCCCGATCCGCTGTCGAGCGGATCGCCGGATGCACACCCTGCCAGGGCCACTGTCGCCCCGACCGCGACCGCCGCCAGGGCGACGAGCCGGCCTTTTCCTGCTGTGGTCATTGCTGGTTCCCTTCGGTGATGGGTTGCCCCACGGCCGCTCGGGACCGGGCTGGTCCCGAACGGAGCTCTCTGGCGCGGGTGGCGCGCACGCCGGCGGGCACCACGAGCCGCTGCGCGAGTGCGAACAGCCCGTCGACGACCAGCGCCAGCAGGATCACGAGGATGGATCCGCCGAGCATCTCGGCGTAGTCGCGGGTCTTCAGCCCGCTGAAGATGAAGCGGCCGAGCCCCTCGTCGGCGATGTACGCCGCGAGCGTGGCCGTCGCGATGATCTGCAGGGTGGCCGAGCGGATGCCGCCGACGACGATCGGCAGCCCCAGGGGCAGCTCCACCTTGCCGACGATCTGCAGCTCCCGCATGCCCATGGCCCGGGCCGCGTCGATCGTGCGCCGGTCGACCGACTCGAAGCCGGCGTACGCGCCGGCCAGCAGCGGCGGGATCGCGAGGATCACGAGCGCGATGACGGGCGCCTGCAGGCCGATCCCGAGCCAGGTGCCGAACAGCGTCAGCACGCCGAGCGTCGGCAGCGCGCGGAGCCCGCCGGAGAGCATGACGGCCGGTTCGCGGCCGCGACCGGTGTGTCCGACCCACGCGCCCACGGGCAGGGCGATGATCGCGGCGATGACGAGCACGACCGCGGACACCCCTAGGTGCTCGCCGAGGCGCTGCGGGATGCTGCCGGCGCCACTCCAGTTGGCGGGGTCGGCGAGCCAGGCGAAGGCGTCGGCGAAGAGGTTCACGAGCCCTCCGCTCCGACGGCGACCTCGACCGGCGCCGCACGGCGGAGCCGCGACGTGCGCGTCCACGGCATGAGCAGGCGGCCGAGGAGGACGGCGATCCAGTCGAGCAGCAGGGCGAGCAGGATCGTCGCGACGATGCCGGTGATGATCTCGACCTGGATGCCGCGCTGGAACCCGTCGGTGAAGAGGCTGCCGAGGCTCTGCACGCCGATCACCGCGCCGACCGTGGCGAGGCTCACGGTGCTCACGATCACCACGCGGAGCCCGGAGAGCAGCACGGGCCCGGCGAGCGGGAGCTCGACGCCCCAGAACCGCCCCGCCGCCGAATAGCCGATGGCGGTGGCCGACTGGCGGATGTCGCGCTCGACCGCGTCGAACGCGTCGGTCGCGGTGCGCACGAGCACGGCGATGCCGTACAGCGTGAGGGCGATCACGAGGTTCACGGGCGAGCGGAGGCTCAGCCCGGTGGCGGCGGGCAGCGCGATGAACAGCGCGAGCGAGGGGATGGCGTACAGCAGCCCGACGATCGAGAGCAGGATGCCGCGCGACCACCGGTGCCGGTGGGCGATCCATCCGAGCGGGACCGACAGCACGAAGCTCAGTATGATCGCCGGCACCGACAATGCCAGGTGCACCACGACGAGTTCGCCGACGCGGTCGAGGTTGGACCAGAGCCAGTTCACGAGGTGAGGACCCCGGCCGGGCGTCCGTCGGCGTCGACGACGATCCTCCGCCCGTCGACCTCGCGCACGTGGAGGGCCCGCTTGCCGCGATCGGCGCCCACGAAGTCCGCCACGAACGAGTCGGCGGGGTTCGCCAGGATCTCGGCCGGTGAGGCGGCCTGGGAGATGCGCCCGCCCTGCTGCATGATCACGACCTGGTCGCCGAGGAGGAACGCCTCGTCGATGTCGTGGGTGACGAATACGACCGTCTTGCCGAGCTCGCCCTGCAGTCGCAGCAGCTCCTGTTGCAGCTCGGCGCGCACGATCGGGTCGACCGCACCGAAGGGCTCGTCCATCAACAGGATGTTCGGGTCGACGGCCAGCCCGCGGGCGACGCCCACGCGCTGCTGCTGTCCGCCCGAGAGCTGCGACGGGTACTTGTCGGCGAGGGACCGGTCGAGGCCGACCGTGTCGAGCAGTTCGAGGGCGCGCGCGTGCGCGGCGCGCTTCGACTCGCCGCGCAGCAGCGGCACGGTCGCGACGTTGTCGATCACCTTGCGGTGCGGCAGCAGGCCGGAGTTCTGCATCACGTATCCGATGCCCCGCCGGAGCTTCACCGGATCGACCGTCGCGACATCCGTGCCGTCGATGAGGACCTGGCCGCCGGTCGGGTCGACCATGCGGTTGATCATCCGGAGCAGGGTCGTCTTGCCCGAGCCGGACGAGCCGACGAGCACCGTCGTCTCATGCGGCGGGATGACGATGTCGACGTCGCTGACGGCCACGGTGCCGTCTGGGAACTGCTTCGTGACACCGCGGAACTCGATCATGCTGCCTCCCCCGTGCGGGGCGCCGGTCGGCGCATCCTCAAGCCAAACACCTCGCGGCGGTCGGTGGCAACGGCGGCAGGCCGGTTCGGGCGGCTCTCGGGAGGTTCTCAGGCCGCGGTCGTCGCCGCGATCCGGTCGGCGAGGTGCTCGTCGAGGTACACGCGCACCACGCGCCGCGCCTCGTCGAGGTACCGGACGTCGCCGGCCGCGTCGCGCGCGAAGGCGCGGTGGATGAGCGCCTCGCCGATCTCGACGGCGATGCCGAGGCGGAACCGGGTCTCGGCGTCGTTGCGGATGCCGAAGTCGTGCTCGAGGAGGAGCGCGAGGCGGTGGGCGATCTCCGCCTCGCCGTCGCGCTCGGACAGCTCACGAGGCGCCGCGTGGATGACCGTGAACCCGGGCTCGTCGCGGTACAGCTCGGCGCACACCGCGAGGGCGGCGTCGATGACGTTCCACCAGTCGGCGAGCTCGGCCTGCTCGAGTGCCTCGGCGAGGCGCTCGCGGTACCGGCGCACGCTGCGCTCCCGGAGCGCGTGCAGGACGGCGACGCGGTCGGGGAAGTACCGGTAGACCGTGCCGATCGACGCGCCGGCCCGCTCGGCGACCATCTGGGTCGTCAGGCGTTCGAAGCCGAGCTCGTCCACGATCTCGGCCGCGGCGTCGAGCAGCGCGTCGAGCCGCTGGGTGCTGCGGCGCTGCGTCGGCTCGGTGCGGACCGAGCGCCTCCGGCCGTGATCGGTCCCGAGGATCAGGTCGATGTTGGGCACGGGACCTCCTCACTTGCCGGACCACTCTACCCGCGACGCGCGACCTCGCGGACGCGGGCGGCGTCGCGCCGGGTTTGACCCATGGTCGGGACCGCATGAAAGACTGAGTGGATGCCGGTGAGTTCCCCTGTCCCGGCCGGTTCCCGGCAACGACCGGTCCGGCACGGTGCCGCGCGCCTCGAAGACTGGATCCACGACGTCCGCGAGCGCTGGGCGCGGCGCCGGGGCCACGTCCCGACCGTGGTTCCGTACACGGGCTACGGCTCGACGCAGTGGGTGCGGGTGTTCTGCCGCGTGCTCCTCGCGAAGCCGGCGTCGGCCGAGGGCACGTCCAAGCGCCGCCGGCGCCGCCGCGAGCAGGGCATCCGCGGCTGGCGCAGCTTCACGAGCGTCCCCGTGGGCGACGTGCGCGTGACGATCGAGGTCGGGGGCGAGCGCATCGAGGTGCTCGCCGACCGCGGCGGCGTGGTCGACACGCGAATTCCGGCCAACCTCGAACCGGGCTGGAACCGCGCCGTGCTGCAGGTCGAGGGATCCGAGCCGGTCGAGGCGCCGATCTGGGTGGTCGCACCCGACGTCCACTTCGGCATCGTGTCCGACATCGACGACACCGTCATGGTCACGGCGCTCCCCCGCCCGTTCGTGGCGTTCTGGAACACCTTCGTGCTCGACGAGCACGCCCGCAGCCCCACTCCGGGCATGGCCGTGCTGTACGAGCGGCTCGTGCGCCAGCATCCGGGTTCCCCGGTCGTCTACCTCTCGACCGGCGCCTGGAACGTCGCCCCGACGCTCACCCGGTTCCTCTCGCGCAACCTCTACCCCGCCGGCCCCATCCTGCTGACCGATTGGGGACCGACGCACGACCGCTGGTTCCGCAGCGGCCGCGAGCACAAGTCCGACAACCTGCGGCGGCTCGCCGAGGAGTTCCCCGACATCCGGTGGCTGCTCATCGGCGACGACGGCCAGCACGACGAGGAGCTCTACGCGTCCTTCGCGGCCGAGCACCCCGAGCGGGTCGCCGCCGTCGCGATCCGCGAGCTCTCGGTCGGCGAGGCGGTGCTCGCGGGCGGTCGCAGCAAGGCCGAGCAGCACGGCGCCGACGTCCCCTGGGTGTCCGCCAGCGACGGTGCGACCCTGGCCGACCGGCTCGCCGACATCGGCATGCTCTGAGCGGCATGCACCGCGCAGCGGCGGCTCGTCGCGATGGCGCCGGCGTCGACCTCGGCGGTCAGGCGACGGATGCCGCGACGCTCCGCTCGCGCCGCAGGCGTTCGAGTCCCCGGTTGACCTGGCGCGCCCAGAGCGGGCCGCGGTAGACGAAGCCCGTGTAGCCCTGGACGAGCGTGGCTCCGGCGTCCAGTCGTTCCTGCACGTCCTCGGCGGTCTCCACGCCACCCACCGACACCACGCAGAGCGACGCCGGCACGTGCTCCCGGATGAGGCGCAGCACCGCGAGCGACCGGGTCGCGAGCGGCGCGCCGGAGAGCCCGCCCGCGCCGATCGCCTCGACCTCCGCGGGCGGCGTCAGGAGCCCGGCCCGGGAGATGGTCGTGTTGGTCGCGATGATCCCGTCCAGTCCCAGCCGGACGACGAGCTCGCAGATGCGCACCACTTCGGCGTCGTCGAGGTCGGGCGCGATCTTCACGAGCAACGGCGTGCGCCCGGCGGCCTCGCGGACCGCCTCGAGCAGCGGCGCGAGAGCGTCGAGTTCCTGCAGGCCCCGCAGTCCCGGCGTGTTCGGCGAGCTGACGTTGACGACGAGGTAGTCGGCGTGCGGGGCCAGCACCTTCGTGCTCCGCACGTAGTCCTCGGTCGCCCGCTCGACGGGCGTGACCCGGCTCTTGCCGATGTTGACGCCGAGCACCGGTCGATGGGGGCGACGGGACAGCCGCGAGATGCGGCCCGCCGCGGCATCCGCACCGCCGTTGTTGAAGCCCATGCGGTTCACCAGCGCGCGGTCGGCGACGAGCCGGAACAGGCGCGGGCGCTCGTTGCCCGGCTGCGCGATCGCGGTGAGGGTGCCGACCTCGACGTGGCCGAAGCCCAGGTGACCGAGGCCGACGACCGCGAGCGCATCCTTGTCGAAGCCCGCGGCGACGCCGAACGGCGACGGGAACCGCAGCCCCAGCGCCTCGACCGCGAGCTCGGGCGCGGGCGCCGTGCCGCGTTCGACCAGGCGGCCGATGCCGAGGAGCGGCAGCCGGCGGATGACGCCGAAGGCGAGGTGGTGGGCGCGCTCCGGGTCCATGCGCGTGAAGACCTGGGAGAAGAGAAGTCGATACATGCCGTGGGACAGGCTACTCGACCGGACGCGCGGGCAGGCGCCCGTGCTCCTCGCGCAGCTGGCCGATGGCCGACTCGAAGTCCTCGAGCGACTCGAACGCCTGGTAGACGCTCGCGAACCGGAGGTAGGCCACCTCGTCGAGGTCGCGGAGCGGCGGCAGGATCGCCAGGCCGATGTCGTTCGCCTCGATCTGCGACGCGCCCGTGGAGCGGATCGTCTCCTCGACCTTCTGCGCGAGGACGGCGAGGTCGGAATCGGTGACCGGCCGCCCCTGGCACGCCTTCTTCACGCCGAGCACGACCTTCTCGCGGCTGAACGGCTCGATGACGCCGGAGCGCTTGATCACCGCGAGGCTCGCCGTCTCGGTCGTCGAGAACCGACGGCCGCACTCCGGGCACTGGCGGCGGCGACGGATCGAGAGCCCGTCATCGCTCGTGCGGGAGTCGATGACGCGCGAGTCCGGGTGGCGGCAGAACGGGCAGTGCATGGTGCTCCCAGCGTAGCGGCGCGGTCAGGGTCGGTCGCCGAAGCGGGCCGTCACGGCCTCGCCGTGCGCGGGCAGGTCCTCCTCGGCGGACAGCGCGGCGATGACCGGCGCGACCTCGCGGAGCGCGGCCTCGTCGTACCGCACCACCTGCTGCGGCCGGAGGAAGGTCGCGGCCGACAGGCCCGCGGCGGAGCGCGCCTGCCCGCCGGTCGGCAGCACGTGGTTCGATCCGGCCGCGTAGTCGCCGAGGCTCACCGGCGAGTACGGGCCGATGAAGATGGCGCCGGCGTTCTCGATCCGGGCGAGCGTCGCATCGGCGTCGCGCACCTGGATCTCGAGGTGCTCGGCCCCGAACGCGTTCGCGAAGTCGGCGGCCTGCACGAGGTCGTCGACGAGCACGACGGCCGACTGCGGGCCCTCGAGGGCCGTGCGGACCCGGTCGGCGTGGCGGGTCGCCGCGACCCGGGCAGCGAGCCGGTCGAGCACCCGCTCGGCGAACGCCGGCGAGTCGGTCACCAGCACGGCCGCGGCGAGCTCGTCGTGCTCGGCCTGGCTCACGAGGTCGGATGCCACGAGGTCGGCGTCGGCGGTGTCATCCGCGATGACGAGGATGTCGGTGGGTCCCGCCTCGGAATCGATGCCGGTGACGCCCTGCACGAGCCGCTTCGCCGCCGCGACGAAGACGTTGCCCGGCCCGGTGACCCGCTGGACCGGGTCCAGGCCGATTCCCGGGACGCCGTAGGCGAAGGCGCCGATCGCTCCCGCGCCGCCCATCGCGTAGACCTCGTCGATGCCGAGCAGGGCCGCGACGCCCGCGATGGTCGGGTGGATGCGGCCGCCGTGGGCCGCCTGCGCGGGCGAGGCGAGCGCGATGGACCGGACGCTGGCCACCTGCGCGGGCACGACGTTCATCACCACGGACGACGGGTACACGGCCTTGCCGCCGGGCACGTAGAGTCCGACGCGCGCCACCGGCTGCCACCGCTGCTCGACCACGGCACCGGGTCCGAGGACCGTCGTCGCGGGAGCGGGCACCTGCGCCGCGCTGGCTGCGCGCACGCGCTCGGTGGTCGACTCGACGGCGCGCCGCACCTCGTCGGTCAGCGCATCGCGCGCCGCCCGGAGCTCGTCGGCGCTCACCCGCACGGCGGCCGGGCGGACGCGGTCGAACCGCTCGGCCTGGTCGAGCAGCGCGGCCTCGCCGCGGGAGCGGACGTCGTCGATGAGCTCCCTGGCCGGGTCGAGCGCCGCCGCGACATCCGTCGCGGCACGCGGGACGAGGTCGAGCAGTTCGCTCATCGAGGGACGGGAGTCGCGGAGATCGATCGTGCGCAGCATGGCCCGCCCAGCCTACCGATCGCGACCGGGCGCCCGCTGGGCACCCGTCACGTGAGGCAGTTCGGACCGAGCAGGCTCTTCAGCTCGCCGTAGAAGTCGGCGCTCACGGCGACGGGGTAGGGCAACTCGAACACGCGTGCGGTGCGCCCCTTGGTGAGCTTCAGCCGCACCTCGGTGTCGCCTCGATGGCGGATGAGGACATCGCCGAGCGCCGTGATCGTGTCGGTCGTCGCCCGGACGTCGGGCAGGGAGATGACGACCGGCCCGTTCTCGTCGCCCTGTCCCACCTCGGGCTCGAACACGCTGTACGCGTGCAGGTTCATCCCGTCGTCGCGCAGGCTCACGCGGCCGCGCACGACGACGATCGAGTCGCCCTTCAGCGCCGGAGCGAACTCCTGGTACGCCTTGCCCATGAACATCACGGTGATCTCGCCGGAGAAGTCCTCCACCTGGATCATCCCGTACTGGTTTCCGGACTGCCGCGCGACGCGGTGCTGCACGCTGGTCACCAGGCCCGCGATCGTCGCGACGTCGCCGTCCTGCGTGCCATCCGAGCTCATCAGATCGGTGATGGTGGTCGACGCGTGCTTCGCGAGCGTCGCCTCGAGGCCCGCGAGCGGATGGTCGGAGACGTAGAGGCCGAGCATCTCGCGCTCGAACGCGAGCTTGTCGCGCTTGGACCATTCGGGCCGGTCGGGCACGGGCGAGGGCGCCGCCTCCTTCTCGTGGTCCTCGAACAGGCTGTCGAAGTCGAAGCCGACGTCGCCGTTCTCCTCCGCGCGCTTCTCCTTCACCGCCGCCTCGACGGCGCCCTCGTGGATCTCCACGAGCGCCCGGCGGGTGTGCCCGAGCGAGTCGAACGCGCCGGCCTTGATCAGCGACTCGACCGTGCGCTTGTTGGCGACCTGCGTCGGCACCTTCTTCAGGAAGTCGTGGAACGACTCGAACCGGCCCTTCGCGTCGCGCGCCGCACGGATCGCGTCGACCACGTTGAAGCCGACGTTGCGCACGGCGCCGAGCCCGAAGCGGATGTCGTCGCCGACGGCGGCGAAGAACCCGATGGACTCGTTCACGTCGGGCGGCAGGACCTTGATGCCCATGCGGCGGCACTCGTTGAGGTACAGCGCGAGCTTGTCGCGGGCGTCGCCGACGCTCGTGAGCAGCGCCGCCATGTACTCGGCCGGATAGTGCGCCTTGAGGTACGCGGTCCAGTAGCTGAGCACGCCGTACGCGGCGGAGTGCGCTTTGTTGAACGCGTAGTCGGAGAAGGGCAGCAGGATGTCCCAGAGCGTCTTGATCGCGGCATCCGAGTAGCCGTTGGCCTTCATGCCGCCGGAGAAGCCCTCGTACTGCTTGTCGAGCTCGGACTTCTTCTTCTTGCCCATCGCGCGGCGCAGGATGTCGGCCTGGCCGAGGCTGAACCCGGCGACCCGCTGCGCGATCGCCATGACCTGCTCCTGGTAGATGATCAGGCCGTAGCTGGTGTCGAGGATCTCGCGCAGGGGCTCCTCGAGTTCGGGATGGATCGGCGTGATCGGCTGCAGGCCGTTCTTGCGGAGCGCGTAGTTGATGTGCGAGTTCGCGCCCATCGGGCCCGGACGGTAGAGCGCGATGACGGCCGAGATGTCCTCGAAGTTGTCGGGCTTCATCTGGCGGAGCAGCGAGCGCATGGGGCCGCCGTCGAGCTGGAACACGCCGAGCGTGTCGCCGCGCGAGAGCAGCTGGTACGCCTCGGCGTCGTCGAGGGCCAGGTCTTCGAGCACCGGCCGGAAGCCGCGGTTCGCCTCGATGTTGTCGAGCGCGTCGTCGATGATCGTGAGGTTCCTGAGCCCCAGGAAGTCCATCTTGATGAGGCCGAGCGACTCGCACGCGGGATAGTCGAACTGCGTGACGATCTGGCCGTCCTGCTCCCGCTTCATGATCGGGATGATGTCGATGAGCGGCTCGCTCGACATGATGACGCCCGCGGCGTGCACGCCCCACTGCCGCTTGAGGTTCTCGAGCCCGAGCGCCGTCTCGAAGACCGTCTTCGCCTCCGCGTCGGTCTCGATGAGGGCGCGGATGTCGCCCGCCTCCTTGTAGCGCGGGTGGTCCTTGTCGAGGATGCCGGACAGCGGGATGTCCTTGCCCATCACCGCGGGAGGCATCGCCTTGGTGAGCTTCTCGCCCATGCCGAAGGGGAATCCGAGCACGCGCGAGGAGTCCTTGAGCGCCTGCTTCGCCTTGATGGTGCCGTACGTGACGATCTGCGCCACGCGCTCGTCGCCGTACTTCTCGGTCACGTACTTGATGACCTCACCGCGACGACGCTCGTCGAAGTCGACGTCGAAGTCGGGCATCGAGACGCGGTCGGGGTTGAGGAACCGCTCGAAGATCAGACCGTGCTGCAACGGGTCGAGGTCGGTGATGCGCATCGCGTACGCGGCCATGGATCCGGCGCCGGAGCCGCGGCCGGGACCGACCCGGATGCCGTTGTTCTTCGACCAGTTGATGAAGTCGGCGACGACGAGGAAGTAGCCGGGGAAGCCCATCTGGCTGATGACCTCGACCTCGTAGGCCGCCTGCTTGCGCACGTCGTCCGGGATGCCGCCCGGGTAGCGCTCGTGGAGGCCGCGCTCGACCTCCTTCACGAACCAGCTCTGCTCGCTCTCGCCCTCGGGCACCGGGAAGCGCGGCATGTAGTTCGCGCTCGTGTTGAACTGGACGTCGCAGCGCTCGGCGATGAGCAGCGTGTTGTCGCAGGCCTCGGGGTGGTCGCGGAAGAGGTGCCGCATCTCGGCGGCCGACTTCAGGTAGAACTCGTCGGCGTCGAACTTGAACCGGTTCGGGTCGTCGAGGGTCGAGCCGGACTGGACGCAGAGCAGCGCCGCGTGGCTCTTCGCGTCGTGGGCGTGCGTGTAGTGCAGGTCGTTCGTGGCCACGAGCGGGAGGTCGAGCTGCTTCGCGAGGCGGAGCAGGTCGTCCATGATCCGCTTCTCGATGCCGAGGCCGTGGTCCATGATCTCGGCGAAGAAGTTCTGCTTGCCGAAGATGTCGCGGAACTCGGCGGCGGCCTTCACGGCCTCGTCGTACTGGCCGAGGCGCAGGCGGGTCTGCACCTCGCCCGACGGGCAGCCGGTGGTCGCGATGAGCCCGGCCGAGTACGTCTGCAGCAGCTCGCGGTCCATGCGCGGCTTGAAGTAGTAGCCCTCGATCGACGCGAGGCTCGAGAGCCGGAACAGGTTGTGCATGCCCTCGGTGGTCTCGGAGAGCAGCGTCATGTGCGTGTACGCGCCCGACCCCGACACGTCGTCACCGCCGCCGTTCCCCCAGCGCACGCGGGTCTTGTCGCTGCGGTGGGTGCCCGGCGTGAGGTACGCCTCGGTGCCGATGATGGGCTTCACCCCGGCGTCGGTCGCCTGCTTCCAGAAGTCGAACGCGCCGAACACGTTGCCGTGGTCGGTCATCGCCACGGCCGGCATGCCCTCGGCGGCGGCGGCCTTCATCAACTCGCCGACCCGGGCCGCACCGTCGAGCATCGAGTACTCGGAGTGCACGTGCAGGTGGACGAAGGAATCGGCGGCCACAGGGCTCCTCATCGGGTGGTGCTTCGGGGGTGCTCACAGTGTATTGCGAGCCGCCGACGTGCGGGTCGCTGACGCGCGGCGTCGCTCGCTCAGTCGCCGCGGAGGACGTCGAGGGCGTGCTGCAGGTCGGCCGGGTAGTCGGACTCGTAGGTCGTCCACTCCCCCGTGCCCGGATGGACGAACGAGAGCTCCTTCGCGTGCAGCCACTGCCGCTCGAGACCGAGCCGGGCGCTCAGCGTCGGGTCGGCGCCGTACATCGCGTCACCCGCGCACGGATGCCGCTGCGCCGCCATGTGCACGCGGATCTGGTGCGTGCGCCCGGTCTCGAGGTGCACCTCGAGCAGCGACGCGTAGGGGAACGCCTCGATCGTCTCGTAGTGCGTGACCGCGTGCTTGCCGTCCGTCGTCACGGCGAACTTCCACTCGGACCGCGGGTGGCGCCCGACCGGCGCGTCGATCGTCCCCGCCAGCGGATCGGGGTGGCCCTGCACCACCGTGTGGTAGACCTTGTCGACCTCGCGGTCGTGGAACTGCCGCTTCAGTTCGCGGTAGGCGCGCTCGGACTTCGCCACGACCATGAGGCCGCTCGTGCCCTGGTCCAGGCGGTGGACGACGCCCTGCCGCTCCGCCGCTCCCGACGTGGAGATCCGGTAGCCGGCCGCGGCGAGGGCGCCCACGACCGTGGGGCCCTCCCACCCGAGCGACGGGTGGGCCGCGACGCCCGCGGGCTTGTCCACCACGACGAGGTCGTCGTCGTCGTGGACGATGCCGAGGTCGGGGACCGGGATCGCCTCGACCTCGAGCGCGCGCGGAGGCGCCCAGCTCACCTCGAGCCAGGAGCCGGCGCGCAGCCGGTCGGCCTTGTCGACGACCGACCCATCGAGCAGGACGCCGCCGGCCGAGGCGACCTCCGCCGCCTGCGTGCGCGAGAACCCGAGGAGCTTCGCGAGCCCCGCGTCGACCCGCGACCCGTCGAGCCCGTCGGGGACGGGGAGGGACCGGTGCTCCATGTCAGGGCTCGCGCGCCAGCTCGACGCCGGCCGTGCCTCCGCGCGCGTCGCGTTCGCCGCGGCCCGGCTCCTCCGCCTCGGCGCCCGTGCGGTCGCGCGCGGGCCGGCTTCCGTCGAGCCCGACGCCGCGGATCGTGAGGATCATGAACAGTACCATGCTCGACACGATCGCGATGTCCGCCACGTTGTAGATCGCGGGGATGAGCCACGGCGTCGAGATGAAGTCGATCACGTGGCCGACGCCGAAGCCCGGCTCACGGAACAGGCGATCGGTGAGGTTGCCCAGCACGCCGCCGAGCAGCAGCCCGAACACCAGGGCCCAGGCGATCGAGCGGATGCGACGTGCGAACCAGACGATGAACGTGATCACGCCGGCGGCGAGGATCGTGAAGATCCACGTCATGCCGCTGGCGATCGAGAACGCCGCGCCCGGGTTGCGGACGAACTGCCACTGGAGGACGTTCCCGAGCACGGGCACGACCTCGCCCTCGGCGAGGCTCGTGACCACGAACTGCTTGCTCACCTGGTCGACGCCGTAGATGGTGACGGCGACGCCGACCAGGATGAGCAGTGCGGTGATGCCGACCCTGGCCGGGCGCTCAGCCCGCAAAGCCCTGGAACGTCGGCGACGGCTGCTCGTTGCTCACGCCCTGGGCGCCGACGGGCGCCGAGAACCCGGATCCGCCGGAGACCTGCACCGGCTGCGCCGTGTCGAGCTCGCGGAGCTGGCCCTCGATGTAGCTCTTCAGCTTCTGGCGGTACTCGCGCTCGAACACGCGGAGCTCGTCGACGCGCTTCTCCAGCGCCATCCGCTCCTGGTCGAGGATGCCCATCTGCGCACGCTGCTTGGCCTCGGCCTCGGCGACGATGCGCGCGGCGGTCGCGTGGCCCTCGGCGATCAGCGCGTCGCGCTTCTCGACGCCCTCGCGCACGTGCTCCTCGTGCAGGCGACGGGCGAGCTGCAGCAGGTTGGTCGTGCTGGTCTGCTCGTCGATCTCCGACTGGGGCGTCGCGGTGTGCGTCGGCACGGCGACGGTCGGCGGCGTGGCGGCGGGCTCCGCATAGACCGGGGCGGGCGCGGCCGGTGCGGGCGCCGGGGTCGGTGCGGCCTGGCCGCCCTCGGAGGAACGAGCCTCGGCCGCGGCGAGCCGCTGCCGGAGTTCCTCGTTCTCCTGGTTCAGCCGGCGCAACTCGACGACCACCTCGTCGAGGAAGTCATCGACCTCGTCCTGGTCGTAGCCCTCCCGGAACTTCGTCGCCTGGAAGCGCTTGTTGACCACATCTTCCGGAGTTAGCGCCATGGCTTCCCATCCCTCGAATCTTTCGAACTGTCGATCACGTTCAGCTAACGGTAGCAAAGAGACCCGAGCGGAGGCAGTGCAGCGACACGCCGCCGGACCGCTCCCCGCATCCGCTCAGGACGCCGCCGCGAGCGACGACACGACGGTCATCGCGATGATGACCACGAGCATCGCGACGCTCCAGCCGAGGTCGAGCGCGACCTGCCCGAGGCGGATCGGCGGGATCAGGCGGCGGAAGAACTTCACGAGCGGGTCGGTGATGGTGTACACGGCCTCGACGAGCACCAGCATGACGCCGCGGGGACGCCACGAGCGGTTGAAGGTGCGGACGAGGTCGAGCACGAACCGCGCCCACATCGCGAAGAAGTAGATGAGGAGGAGGGTGTAGACCAGATTCCAGACGACGGCGAGGGCACTCACGTCGGGAGTCTACGCGTGCGCGAAGAACGATGCGTCCACGTCGCCCTCGGCCTCGCCCGCCTCACCCGACACGACCACGTGCGCCGGAGAGAGGAGGAACACCTTGCTGGTGACCCGCTCGATCTTGCCGTAGAGGCCCTGCGAGAGGCCGCTGGCGAAGTCGATGAGTCGGCGCGCGTCGGCGTCGGACATCTGCGACAGGTTGATGATGACCGGCACGCCGTCCCGGAAGGACTCGGCGATCATCTGTGCGTCGCGGTACTGGCGCGGGTGCACCGTGAGGATCTCGTTCATATCCGCCTGCGGGGGTGTGGGTTGGACGTGCGTCTTCCGGAGCGGCGTCACCGCGGCGCCGCCCTTGGGGGCGGCCGGCGCGGGCGCGGCGTGCACGACGGGCGCGGGCGCCGGCTGCGCGGTCTCGGGCTCGAGCTCCTCATCGGCGAGTCCGAGGTAGACCATGGTCTTCTTGAGCGGGTTCGACATCGCTGCCTCCGTCAGTGGTTCCGTGGTTCGAGGCTATCCGCCGGTCGGCCGATTGCCCGTGATTGCCGTGCCGATCCGAAGGTGTGTCGCACCCTCCAAGATGGCGTCGCGATAGTCGTGCGACATCCCCATGGACAACGACGTGGCTTCGGGCGCGAGCCGCCGCACCCGCTCGGACATCGTCCGGACGTTCGCGAACGCGGGCCGCGCCGGCTCGCCGAGGGGAGCCACCGCCATGAGGCCGCGGAGCTCGAGACCGGGCGTCTCGAGGACCTTCTCGACGAGGGTCTCCAGCGCGTCGGGCGCCACGCCCCCGCGGCCCGGGTCGTCGGTGAGGTTGACCTGCACGAAGCAGTCGACGGATGCCTCCTCCGAGCGGAGCGCGTCGACGAGCGATTCGCGGTCCACCGAGTGGATCGCAGACGCGTAGGCGCGCACCTGCCTGGCCTTCTTGCTCTGCAACTGCCCGACGAAGTGCCATCGGAGCCCGAGGTCGCCGAGTTCGGCGGCCTTCGCCTGCGCCTCCTGGTGACGGTTCTCACCGACGTCGCGCACGCCGAGGGCAGCCAGCTCGCGGATCAGCGAGACCGGCTGGAACTTCGTCACGACGATCGTGGTGATCCCGTCCGGATCGCGCCCGGCGACGCGGGCGGCGTCCTCGATGCCGGCGCGCACCGAGTGCAGCCGGTCCGCCAGGGCGCTCATGACCGCTCCCCCGGCATCGTCCCGCCGGCCCCGGGCCGGCCCCTCACTTCAGGAAGTCGGGGATGTCGAGGTCGTCGGAGTCGTCGGCGAACGCCGGGTCGGAGACGATCTGGTCAGCCGTGGTGCTCGTCGCCTCGCCCCAGTTCGCCGTCTCGACGAGCTCCTCGATGTCGATCTCCGCGAGCGGCTCGCCCGCGTCGGAGCCCGCGAGGACCGCGCCGACGCCCGCACCGACCGCGGCCGGGACGGCCGCCGGCTTCTTCACCTCGACCGGCTTGGGCATGGGGTCGCCGCCGTCGAACCCGGCGGCGATCACCGTCACGCGGACCTCGTCGCCGAGGGTGTCGTCGATCACCGCGCCGAAGATGATGTTCGCCTCCGGGTGCACGGCCTCCTGGACGAGTCGCGCGGCGTCGTTGATCTCGAAGATGCCGAGGTTCGAGCCGCCCTGGATCGACAGCAGCACGCCGTGGGCCCCGTCGATCGACGCCTCGAGCAGCGGGCTGGCGACGGCGAGCTCGGCCGCCTTGATCGCCCGATCGGCGCCCCTCGAGGAGCCGATGCCCATGAGGGCCGAGCCCGCCCCCTGCATCACCGACTTCACGTCGGCGAAGTCGAGGTTGATGAGGCCGGGCGTGGTGATGAGGTCGGTGATGCCCTGCACACCGGCGAGGAGCACCTGGTCGGCCGTGGCGAACGCCTCGAGCATCGAGATGCCCCGGTCGCTGATCTCGAGGAGCCGGTCGTTCGGCACGACGATGAGGGTGTCGACCTCTTCCTTCAGGCGCGCGACGCCCTGCTCGGCCTGGGTCTGGCGACGCTTGCCCTCGAAGCTGAACGGCTTCGTCACGACACCGATGGTGAGTGCGCCGATCGACTTCGCGATGCGCGCCACGACGGGGGCGCCGCCGGTGCCCGTGCCGCCGCCCTCGCCCGCGGTGACGAACACCATGTCGGCGCCCGCGAGCGCCTCCTCGATCTCCTCGGCGTGGTCCTCGGCGGCGCGGCGCCCGACCTCCGGGTCGGCACCCGCCCCGAGACCGCGGGTGAGGTCGCGGCCGACGTCGAGCTTGACGTCGGCATCGCTCATGAGCAGCGCCTGGGCGTCGGTGTTGATCGCGATGAACTCGACGCCACGCAGTCCGAGTTCGATCATGCGGTTGACGGCGTTGACGCCGCCACCGCCGATGCCGACGACCTTGATGACGGCGAGGTAGTTCTGGTTAGTCGACATGTCCGGCCCTCCGTGCGAACTCTGAACTTTCAACCTCCAGTCGAAGGTTAAAGTTTTGCCGAGTATGCAATTCCTGATCTCGACGGTAGCGTCGGCGACCCACCGGGCCGCGAGGCACTCCCGCGTGTCGCGATCCGTTGTCCGTTCTCGCCGGACGGATCAGTACACGACCGCGCTGAGCGGCGCCGACACGTCGTAGCCGCCGACGTCCTCCGGCGGAGCGGCCGCCATGAGGCGCGCCAGGACCGTCGCCTTGAGCGACGACTCGTCCGCGCTCCCCCACACGACCACCGCGCCCTCGGCCAGTTCCAACCGAACATCGTCGGGCGTGTCCGCCGTCACCTGCGCGACCTGCGCGCGCAGCTCCGCCGGGAGGCTGCGGAGCACCGCACCGGCCGCCCGGTAGGCGTCGCCGTCCAGCCCGCCCTCCGCGTTCACGAGCGGCAGTCCCTCGGGCGCCGCCTCGACGCGTTCGATCACCACGCCCGCGGCATCCGCCGTGACGAGCCCGGAGGCGGTCTCGACCACGCCGACCGGCGTGCGCTCGACGATACGCACGACCAGGGTGCCGGGTGGCACCGTCTCGGTCGAATAGGTCTCGATCAGCGGGAACTCCGACAGCGCTCCGCGCACCTCGTCGGTCGTGATGAGCGGCAGCGGCGTGCCGAGGCGATCGTCGAACGCCGCACGGATGTCGGCGGCCGGCACGCGCGAGGCGCCCTCGACGCGGATCTCGCGCAGCGCCATGAGCGGGGAGTACGCCACGCCGACCGCGAGCAGGGCGAGCGCCGCGACCGCCGCGAGCCCCGCGAGCCAGGTCATCCGCCGCAGCCGACCGCGACGCGTGAACCGGCGCACCTCCTGCCGCTCATACCTCCGACGGCGCCGTTCGGCCGCAGCCAGGGCGCGCCTCGCGGCCCGCACGTCGCGCATCGCCGTGCCGGTCGGCGACGCCGCGGCCGCGGCATCCGTCGAGGGCACGGTCTCGGCGCGCGCCGATTCCCGGGACTCGGACTGCGCGCGCATCGGGACGGCTGCAGCCGCGCGCTCATCCATGTCGAGGCGGATCGGCTCGGTGAGCGCCTGGTCGCGCGACGGCGCGCCGCGGCGCGCCGAGCTTCGGGTCGGCGCCGCAGGATCCCGCCCGGGCGGTCGCGCCGGCGCCGCCGGCGGCTGGAATCCCTGCGGCCGCTTCATCGACCGATCCTCAGGCGCGCCGCTCGCGCTCGAGCGAGCCGAGGATCTGCGGCACGATGCGGTAGACGTCACCGCAGCCGAGGGTGATCACGAAGTCGCCGGGACGGGCGATCCGCGCGGTGTGGTCGGCCGCCTCCTGCCAGTCGGCGATGAACGCCACGTGCTCGGGCTGCTCGAACCGCTCGCTCACGAGCGCCCCGGTCACGCCCGGCTCCGGGTCCTCGCGGGCACCGTAGACGTCGAGCACGACCGTCTCGTCGGCGTACTGCTCGAGCACCTCCGCGAACTCCTTCGCGAACAGCCGCGTGCGGCTGTAGAGGTGCGGCTGGTGGACGGCGATGATGCGGCCGTCGCCGACGACCGTGCGCGCGGCGGACAGCGCGGCCGCCACCTCGGTCGGGTGGTGCGCGTAGTCGTCGAAGACGCTCACGCCCTCGACCGTGCCGTGGAGCTCGAACCGCCGGCCGGTGCCGGCGAACCGTGCGATGCCCTCGAGCGAGGCGGCGGGGTCGAAGCCCAGCCCCACGAGCACCGCGAACGCGCCGGCGGCGTTGATCGCGTTGTGGCGCCCGGGAACGCGCAGGCGAGCCCGGTACTCGGCGCCCTCGTACGAGACGGCGAACGCCACCGGGCCGTCGGTCTCGATCGAGTGCACGCGGACCGTGGCATCCGTCGCCTCGCCGAACGTGATCACGCGCTCGTGGGACAGGCGCCCGGCCACCCGCTGGGCACCCTCGTCGTCGGAGGAGATCACGACGAACTCGCGTGCCCGGTCGGCGAAGTCGACGAACGCCTGCTCGAAGGCCTCGAGCGAACCGTAGTGGTCGAGGTGGTCGGGGTCGACGTTCGTGATGAGCGCGACCGACGTATCGTAGAGCAGGAAGGAGCCGTCGGACTCGTCGGCCTCGACGACGAACAGCTCGCCCGATCCGGACGCCGAGCTCACGCCGAGTTCCTCGATGACGCCGCCGTTGACGAAGCTCGGGTCCTCGCCGAGCGCGAGCAGCCCCGTGATGATCATGCCGGTGGAGGTCGTCTTGCCGTGCGCGCCCGCGACCGAGACCAGGCGCTGGCCGGCGATCACCGACGCGAGCGCCTGCGAGCGGTGCAGCACCGGGATGCCGCGCTCGAGCGCCAGCTGGTACTCGGGATTGTCCTGCCAGAGCGCCCCGGTCACCACGACCGTGTCGACGACGGCCGGCAGGTTCTCGGCGGCGTGCCCGATGGCGACGGTCGCGCCGAGGTCGCGGAGGGCGGCGATGTTGTCGGAGTCCCGCACGTCGGAGCCCGTGACGCGGTGCCCGGCCCCGAGCACGAGGCGCGCGATGCCGCTCATGCCGGATCCGCCGATGCCGACGAAGTGGACGGCGCCGAGGTCGGCGGGGATGGGCGTGGAGAGGTCGGGCTTGATGGTCACGGTGTCGTGGTGCTTCCTCGATGGTGTGCGGCGGTCGACGTCAACGTTACGCGCCCGGCGAGGGCGGAGCGCCCGGAAGCGCCAGCGCGCCGTCGACGAGCGCCACCATGCGGTCGGTGCCGTCGAGGGCGCCGACGGATGCCGCCGCGCGGCCCATCTCCGACCGGCGCTCGCGATCGGCGAGCAGGGGCACGAGCTCCCGCTCGACCCACTCGGGCAGGAACGCCGCATCGTCGACGAGCAGCCCGCCACCGGCCCCGACGACGTCGGCCGCGTTGAACCGCTGTTCGCCGTTGCCCACCGGATACGGGACGTACACCGCCGGGATCCCCAGGGCGGAGAGCTCGCTCACCGTCGCGGCACCCGCCCGGGAGACCGCCACGTCGGCGATCGCCAGCGCGAGATCCATCCGGTCGGCGTACTCGACCATGCGGTAGCCGTCGATCCCCGGGTCGTCGACATCGGATGCCGCGCCGGTGACGTGGAGCACCTGCCAGCCCGCGCCGACGACGGACGACGCGCTGCCGACCATCGTGCGGTTGATCCGGCGGGCGCCGAGGGATCCGCCGGTGACGAGCAGGACCGGCCGGGCCGGATCGAGTCCGAAGAGCTCGGCCGCCTCGGCGCGACGCCCGACGCGGTCGAGCGTCTCGATCTCGCGACGCAGCGGCATCCCGACGAACTCCGCACGCGGCAGCGGCGTGCCGCGGAACGCCACGCCCACGCGTGCCGCGAAGCGCGCGCCGAGGCGGTTGGCGAGCCCCGGCTTGGCGTTCGCCTCGTGGATCGCCACGGGAACGCCGGCCCGCCGGGCGGCGAGGTAGGCGGGAGTGGCGACGTAGCCGCCGAAGCCCACGACCACGTCGACCCGGCGCTCGGCGATGACGTCGGCGACCGTGCGAACGGATCGACGGAAGCGACCCGGGAAGCGGAGCGCCGCGCCGTTCGGACGCCTCGGGAAGGGCACTTTCTCGATGGTGATCAGTTCGTAGCCCCGCGCGGGCACGAGCCGCGACTCGAGGCCCTCGGCGGTGCCGAGCACGAGCACGTCGGCCGCCGGGTCGCGCTCGCGGAGCCGATCGGCGACGGCGAGCAGGGGGTTCACGTGGCCGGCGGTGCCCCCGCCGGCGAGCAGGTACGTCGTCATCGAGCGCGGGCCGCCTTCTCGGCACGGGCCTCGCGGCGCTGCTCCGCGCGGACGGTCGCGCGCTCGGGAGCCTGCGGATCGCGCGCGACGGACAGGACGATGCCGATCGCGAAGAGGGTGGTGAGCAGTGCCGTGCCGCCGGCGGAGACGAGCGGCAGCGGGACACCGAGGACGGGGAAGACGCCGAGCACGACACCGATATTGACACAGGCCTGGCCGATGACCCAGACGAGCACCGCCGCCGCGACCGTCTTGGCGAACGGCGTCTCGGCTGCGCGGAGCACCCGCGCGAGCGCGAGGGCGAGCAGGACGAACAGGCCGAGCACCACGATCGCGCCGATGAGTCCGAGTTCCTCGCCGATGATCGCGAAGATGAAGTCGTTGTCGGCCGCGGGCAGCCACGACCACTTCGCGGCGGAGTTGCCGAGCCCGACGCCGAAGATCCCGCCGTTGGCGAGCGCGAAGGTGCCGTGCTGGATCTGCCAGCAGTCGGCGGTGTCGAACTGGGTGCAGTGCTCCTGGAGGAACGCGGTGATGCGCTTCATGCGGCTCTCGCTGGACACCGCGACGAGGCCGAAGGCCACCACGCCGAACAGCAGCGGGACGAGGAGCAGGCGCAGTCGGACGCCGATGAGGAAGAGGGTGCCGAGCAGCATCCCGGCCATCACCATGACCGTGCCGAGGTCGCCGCCGAGGAGCACGAGCCCGATGGCGCCGCCGCCGACCAGCAGGATGGGGAGGATGCCGTGCGTGAAGTCGCCGAGCTGGTCCTTCTTCTTCGTCACGATCAGGCCGAGCCAGATGACGAGCGCGACCTTGATGAGCTCGGAGGGCTGGAACTGGACGCCGCCGATGCGCAGCCAGTTGGTGTTGCCGCCGACCTCGACGCCGAGCGGCGTGGCGACGACGAGCAGCTGGAGGGCGCACGAGATGCCGAGCGCGATCCAGGCGATCCGCATCCAGAAGGTCTCGGGCATCCGCCCGGCGATGAGCATGACCGGTACGCCGATGAGGGCGTACGTCGCCTGCTGCAGGGCGCGGGACGTGAAGTCGCCGTCGTTCTCGAGGCCCGACTGGACGATCGAGGAGGACAGCACCATGACGAGCCCGAGCACCACGAGGAAGAGGACCGTGCCGAGCAGCAGGAAGTAGTCCTTCGACTCGGCGCGGAACGCCCCCAGCCGGATCCGGGCAGCGAGCCCCGAGCCGTCAGCGCCCTTCTGCGGGCGGGTCGTCCGAGTCGGGCTCGTCATTCGTCGTGCCTCCCAGCCGCTCTCGGACGGCGTCGTGGAATCGCCGCCCGCGGTCGGCGTAGTCCGTGAACTGGTCCATGGATGCCGCGGCCGGGGCGAGGAGCACGGTGTCCCCGTCCTCCGCGACCGAGGCCGCCAGGGCGACGGCGTCGGGCATCACGCTCTCAGTGTCGGTCGTCGCGACCTCGAAGAGGGGCACCTCGGGCGCGTGTCGGCGGAACGCCTCGACGAGCGCGGCGCGGTCGCGACCGATCACGATCGCCGCCCGAAGGCGCGCGGCGTGGCGCGCGACGAGCGCGTCGGCGTCGACGCCCTTGAGGAGGCCCCCGACGATCCAGACCACGCGGCCGAACGCGCGCAGCGAGGCTTCGGCCGCGTGCGGGTTGGTGGCCTTCGAGTCGTCGATCCAGCGGACGCCGCCTGCAATGGCGACCGTCTCGATCCGGTGCGCGTCGAGGCGGAACGAGGCGAGCGCATCGTGGATGACGCCCACCGGCACGCCGTACGAGCGAGCGAGCGCCGAGGCGGCGAGGATGTTCGCGACGATGTGCGGGACGGCGAGCCCCCGGGGCTCGAGCTCGTCGAGGGTGGTGATCTCGAGCGCGGCGGTCCGCCGCTCCTCGAGGAACGCCCGGTCGCACAGGATGCCGTCGACCACGCCGAAGTCGCTCGGGCCCGGGGTGTCGAGCCCGAAGCCGATCGCGCGGGCGCCCTCCTCGACCTCGGCGTCCTCGACCATGTGCATGGTCGCCTCGTCGGCGCGGTTGTACACGCACGCGACCTTGGCGTTCTGGTACACCTTGGCCTTCGCGTCCCGGTAGGCCTCCATGGAACCGTGCCAGTCGAGGTGATCGTCGGCGAGGTTCAGGCAGACGCTGGAGAACGGGTGCACCGCCCCCGGACCGCTCGTGGGCATCGCGTGGAGCTGGAAGCTCGAGAGCTCGACGACGAGGACGTCGTAGCCGAGCGGGTCGCGGACCGCGTCGAGCACGGGCACGCCGATGTTGCCGCACGGCGCGACCCGCACGCCGTGCGCTGCGATGAGCGTCGCCGCGAGCTGCACGGTGGTCGTCTTGCCGTTCGTGCCCGTGACGAGCATCCACTCGGCGGCCTTCACCTTGTCGCGCACGCGCCAGGCCAGCTCGATGTCGCCCCACACCGGCACGCCGGCATCCGCCGCCCACCGGAGCACGGGATGGTCGGGGCGGAAGCCGGGCGAGACCACCACGAGTTCGGGGGGCGTCTCGGCGAGGTCGGCGGGCACCTCGTCGAGCGGGTGCACGACGAGGCGGACGCCGATCACGTCGAGGATCCGGGCACGGTCGTCGTCGCGGTCGCGCGCGAACACCGTCACGTCGGCGCCGAGCTCGGCCAGGGTGTCGGCGACCGCGAAGCCCGTCACGCCGAGGCCGAGCACGGCGACGCGGAGCCCGCGCCAGTCGGCGTGCCAGCTGGTCAGTCCGTCGAGGCGCGTGGCGCCGGCCGTGGCATCCGTCAACTCTGCAGCCATTCGAAGTAGAACGCGCCCACGCCGGCGGCGACGAAGAGGCCGCCGATGATCCAGAAGCGCACGACGATCGTGACCTCGGCCCAGCCCTTGAGCTCGAAGTGGTGGTGGATCGGGCTCATCAGGAAGATGCGCTTGCCGCCGGACAGCTTGAAGTAGGCCCGCTGGACGATGACCGATCCGGCCTCGATCACGAAGAGGCCGCCGATCACGAGGAGCAGCAGTTCGGTCTGGCTCGTCACCGCGAGCGCCGCGAGCGCGCCGCCGAGTGCGAGCGAGCCGGTGTCGCCCATGTAGATGTGCGCCGGGTTGGTGTTCCACCAGAGGAAGCCGACGACCGCGCCGACGATCGCGGTCGCGACGATGGCGAGGTCGAGCGGATCGCGCACGTCGTAGCTGCGGTACAGGTCGCTCGGGTTCAGGTTCTCGCTGAAGCGGGACTGGTTGAACTGCCAGAACCCGATGATGATGAACGAGCCGATCGCGAGGATCGAGGCACCGGATGCGAGACCGTCGAGCCCGTCGGTGACGTTCACGCCGTTCGAGGCGGCGGCGGAGATCAGCACGATCCACGCGACGTACGCCACGATGCCGAACACCGTGCCGAAGACCATGAAGTCCAGCGGCAGGTCGCGGATGAACGAGATCTTCGTCGTCGCCGGCGTCGCGCCCTGCTCGTTCGGGAACTGCAGGGCCAGGAGCGCGAACGCGGCGGCCACGAGCGTCTGGCCGGCGATCTTCGCCCATCCGCCGAGCCCCAGGCTCTGCTTCTTGCGGGTCTTCAGGAAGTCGTCGATGAAGCCGACGATGCCGAGCCCGACCATCATGAACAGGACGAGCAGGCCCGACGCGGTCGGACCGTCGCCGATGATCAACGTGGCGCTGAAGTAGCCGAACAGCGTGCCGAGGATGAAGATGATGCCGCCCATGGTGGGCGTGCCGCGCTTCACGTGGTGGGTCTGGGGTCCGTCGTCGCGGATGAACTGCCCCCACCCGAGCCTCGTGAACAGCCGGATGAACAGCGGCGTCAGGAAGAGCGTGAAGGAGAGCGACAAGGCTCCGGCGGTCAGAAGTGCTCTCACGCGAACCATTCTCCCAGTCGGTCGCCGAGGTGACGGAGCCCCGCCGCGTTCGACGATTTCACCAGCACGGTGTCCCCCGGGCGGGCCATGGACGTCACGAGCTCGAACGCCTCGTCGGCGGTGTCGACGTACGCCGACTCGCCGTCCCACGATCCTTCGTTGATCGTGGAGATGTGCAGGCGCCGAGCCCCCTCGCCCACAACGACCAGCTGCGAGATCCCGAGCCGCACGGCGAGCAGGCCGATGCGGTCGTGCTCCTCCCCCGAGAACTCGCCCAGCTCGCTCATCTCGCCGAGCACGGCGATGCTGCGCGCACCCGGACGCTTCACCTGCGCGAGCGTCTTCAGCGCCGCCGCCATCGAGTCGGGGCTGGCGTTGTACGCGTCGTTGATGACCGTGATGTCGTCGCGGCCGCCCAGGACCTGCATGCGGCCCTCCTCGGCGAGCGTCACCTGCTCGAGGCCGGCGACGATCGTGTCGAGCGGCACGTCGAGCTGCAGCGCCGCGGCGACCGCCGCGAGCGCGTTCATCACGTGGTGCTCGCCGAGGACCGAGAAGTCCACCCGGGCCGACTCCCCGCCGGGCACCGTGACGGTGAACGAGGTGCCGCGGGCGTGGACCACGACGTCGGTGGCGCGCACGTCGGCCTCCTCGGCGAGCCCGAACCAGACGACGCGTGCGCGCGTGAGCTCCGCCATCGAGGCGACGCGCGGGTCATCGACGTTCAGCACCGCCACGTCGGTCGGGAGCAGGTCGGTGACCATCTCGGACTTCGCCTGCACCGTCTTCTCGATGCCGCCGAACTCGCCGGCGTGGGCGAGGCCGACCTTGAGCACGATGCCCACGTCGGGGCGGGCCATGCGCACGAGGTGCGCGATGTGCCCGATGCCCGAGGCGCCCATCTCCGCCACCAGGAACTCGGTGTCCTCGGTGAGCTCGAGCATGGTCGTCGGGGCGCCCACCTCGTTGTTGTAGCTCTTGCGGGCGGCCACGGTGGGGCCGACCTGCTCGAGGACGGTGCGCAGGAGGTTCTTCGTGGTCGTCTTGCCGTTCGATCCGGTCACCCCGACGATCCGCAGGCGGCCGAGGGCGCGAACCCGCCGGACGACCTCGGTCGCCAGCGCGCCCAGCGCCTCGACGGAGTCCGACACGACGATCTGCGGCACGGGGACCTCCAGCGGCCGCTCCACGATGAGGAGCGCCGCGCCCTGCTCGGCCGCGCCCGGCGCGAACCGGTGCCCGTCGTCGGCCTCGCCGCGCTTGGCGACGAAGACCCCGCCGGGCTCGACCTCGCGCGAATCGGTCGTGACGGCACCCGTTACCACCGACTCGGGCGTCGCCTCCGTGCCGCTCGCCTCGAACCGCCCGGACGTCGCCTCGGCGATCTCGGCCATGGTCAGCGCGATCATTCGAGCCACCCCGCTTCCTGCAGTGCCAGCCGGGCGTCGTCCCGGGCCGAATACGGATGCTTCACCCCGGCCACCTCGTGGTAGTCCTCGTGGCCCGGGCCGGCGTAGAGCACCGCGTCCCCCTCGCCGACGAGCGTCAGCGCACGTCGGAAGGCGGCCCGCGGGTCGCCGATCTCGTGGATCTCCCGCTCGGGCACCGCCGCGAGGGCCCCCGCGATCAGGGCCGCGCGGATCGCGGCCGGGTCCTCGGAGCGGGGGTGGAAGTCGGTGATGACGAGCGCGTCGGCGCCGCGAGCCGCGATCGCGCCCATGTCGGCGCGCTTGGTCGTGTCGCGGTCGCCGTCGGCGCCGAAGACCATGACGACGCGTCCGTCGGTCGTGCTGCGGATGGCCTCGAGCGCCTGCTCGAACGCATCGGGCGTGTGGCCGTAGTCGATGTACACGACCGGTCCGCGCTCGCCCGAGACGCGCTCCGCGCGACCCGGGATGTACGCGTCGATGCCGCGCTCCGCGATCGCCCCGGCGATGAGGTCGAGATCGTGCCCCGCTTCGACGAGCATCACGACGGCGAGCGCCGCGTTGGCGGCCATGAAGCGGCCGATGAGCGGCACGTGCGTCTCGAGCGCGCGGCCGTCGGGGCCCTCGAGCCGGAACGACGTGCGCGTCGGCGCCTGCTCGAGGAGCGACATCCGCCAGTCGGCATCGACGCCCGGCTCGGTCGCGAGGGTCGTGACGGGGATCCGGGTGTCGGCCACCAGGCGGCGTCCCCACTCCGAATCGACCGTGACGACGCCGCGGCGAGCACGCTCGGGCGTGAAGAGCTCGCGCTTGGCCTCGAAGTACTCGTCCATCGACGCGTAGTCGTCGAGGTGGTCGTGCGACAGGTTCGTGAAGCCCGCGATGTCGAACACGAGGCCGTCGACCCGGTGCCGGGTGAGGGCCTGCGCCGACACCTCGATGCCGACCGCGCGCACGTCGACCTCGCGCATGCGCGCGAGCAGCGCGTGCAGCTCGCTCGCCTCGGGCGTCGTGAGCGAACTCGTGACCGCCTCATCGCCGATCCGGCGCTCCGCCGTCGAGGTGAGCCCAGCCGTGACGCCCATCTGGCGCAGGATCGCGTAGAGCAGGTAGACGACGCTCGTCTTGCCGTTCGTGCCCGTGACCGCGAGCAGGGTGGCGGGGTTCTCGTCCGTCCGGTGGATCCATGCCGCCACCTCGCCGAGCGCGGCGCGCGCGTCGGGCGTGACGAGGACCGGCAGTCCGGACTCCGCCGCGAGCTCGACGCCGGCGGCATCCGTCAGCACCGCCACCGCGCCGTTCGCCGCCGCCTGGCCGGCGTACCGCGCACCGTGCGCGTTGCGGCCCGGGACGCCGACGTAGAGGTCGCCGCCCTGGACCGCGCCCGACGCGATGGCCACGCCGGTCACGTCGAGGTCGTCGATCCCGCCGCGCACCTCGAATCCGAACGCCTCCGCGAGGCCGCGGAGCGAACGAGGATTCGGGTGCTGCGGCCGGAGTGCCGTCGGAGGCGTTCCGGTCACGAACCCAACTTTCTCACCAGTTTGCTGGCAGTTCAGGCGCCGGAGCGCCGGATGGAACCGTCCGATACTTCTTCAGCACCTGGCTCATCACCTGTTGGAAGACGGGAGCAGCTGCGGCGGACGAATTCATCTTAACCGGGTTCTTGATGCTCACCGAAACGACGAACTCGGGGTCGTCGGCCGGGGCGAAGCCGGCGACCGACACCAGGTACCCCGCCTCGTAGCCGTCGCCGTCGGAGAACTGCGCGGTACCGGTCTTCGCGGCCACCCGGTATCCGGGGATCTCCCACAGGTCCGAGACCCATGCGTCCTCGTACACGCGCTCGAGCATGTCGGTGGTCTCCTGCGCGGCGGCCTCGGAGATGACCCGCCGGCCCTCGGTGGCCGGCTCCCCCTCGAGCGTGCCGTCCGGCATGCGGCATCCGTCGACCAGCGTCACCGGCTTGCGGACGCCGCCGTTCGCGATCGCCTGGTAGGCGCTCGCGATCTGCACGGCCGTCGTCGTGAGGCCCTGGCCGAACATGGTCGCGTAGCGCGTCTGCGAGTCCGGCCAGCCGCCGTCGTAGTTCAGGTCGCCGGCCGCCTCGCTCGCGAAGCCCACCTCGGTCGGCGAGCCCAGGCCGAAGGCCCGCATGTAGTCGTACCGCTCGGCGTCGGTCAGCCGCTCGCCGAACATCGACATGCCCGTGTTCGACGACACGATGAGCATGCCCGTCATGGTCCAGCGCTCGGGGTCGTGGCCGAAGGAGTCCGTGATGTCGGCGCCGTCGGGTTCGTATCGGTACGGCGCGGTGACGCGGCTCGTCGGCGTCGCCTCCCCCGCGTCGATGACGGATGCCGAGGTCAGCGACTTGAACGTCGATCCGGGTTCGAACGGCGCGGTGAACGCCCGCGAACCGCGGTCCTGCGAGTCGACGGACGTCGGCGAGTTCGGGTCGACGGTCGGCACGTCCGCCACGGCGAGGAGCCGACCGGTCTTCGCCTCCATCACGGTGACGGTGGCCCAGTCGGCCTGCACCGCCGCGACCTGCTCGGCCGCGACGCGCTGCACGAAGTACTGCAGGTCGGCGTCGATCGTCAGCTGCAGGTCGCCGCCGTCGTGCGACTCCTCGATCACCTGCTCGGAGCCGGGGATGGTCACCCAGTCGGTGAGGCTGCGCAGCGACCGCATGGTGCCGTTCTCGGCCGCGAGGCACTGGTCCTCCGACAGCTCGAGTCCCGCCACGGGTTCGCCGTCGGCGTTCGTGAAGCCGAGCAGGTTGCCCGCCACGGCCCCGTTGGGGTAGCGGCGCCCGGGCTGGATGTAGGGCTCCACCCACGGGATCCCGAGGGCCTTGACCGCTTCGTAGGTCGCCGTGTCGACGTGCCGCGCGGCGTACTCGAAGTCGTCGTCGGGGTCGGCGGCGAGGGCGGTGTCGATCTGCGTGCGGAGCTCCTCGCCCGTCCGACCGATGACCTCGCCGAGCTCGGCGAGGACCTGATCGAGCGGCACCTCGACCGTCCGGGTGCTCGACGGGTCGTCGGGGTCCGGCTCCTCGCGGGTCACCCGGCCGAGCATGGCCTGCTTGGGCGACAGCGCGATGTCGTAGCGCACGACGGTCTCGGCGAGGACCGCGCCCGTGGCATCGAGGATCTCGCCGCGCTCCCCGTAGATCGTCTGGTCACGGGACCGGACGTCCTGCGAGGCCTCGTTGAGTTCGGCGGCGCGCACGACCTGGATGTCGACGAGTCGGAGCACGAACCACCCGACCAGCAGGAGCAGGACCACGCCGGCGGCGAGGATCCGCCGCATGGGATGCCGGCTCACTCGGTTCATCGTCGGGTTTCGCTCCTCGTGTGGTGTGGTCGGCTCGGTCGGGCGATCAGTGCGTCGCCGGGGTCGGCAGCCCCCCGGTCAGCGCGGGCGGTGCGGCGGGGGTGCCCGCCGCCGGAGCGTCGGGCCGACCCCCCTGGCCCTCCTTCGCAGTCTTCCCCTCCGCCTGCTCCGTCACGGGCGGCACGCCGTCGATCAGGGCATTCGGCACGAGGGGCGCAGCGGATGCCGCGGCGCCACCGGCGGGCGTCGGCTCCCCGAGCACGGCTCCGTCGGACAGTCGCAGGTACACCGGCTCGGCATTCGGGACCATGCCGAGCGCCTCGGCGTTCATGGCGAGGAACTGCGGCGAGCCCATGCGGTCGAGGTCGTCGGAGAGCTTCGCCTCCTCGCGACGCAGCTCCGCCTGCCGCAGGAGCTGCTCGTCCATCTCGTACGCGCCCTGGGTCATCGCGATCGACAGGAGCAGTTGCACGATCGCGATCGCCCCGATCGAGGCGAGCGCGACCACGGCATAGGCGAGCCGCGGACGACCGCGGGTGCCTGCGGGCGCCTCGGGTACCGGCCTGAGCCGCGGACCGCGCTCGGTGGCGGGCCGTCGGACGGGTCGTGTCTGGGCCGGCAGTGCGCTCACGACGGCCTCCTCACTCGCTCTGCGGCACGGAGCCGCACCGGCTTGGCACGCGGGTTCTCCGCCTGCTCGGACTCGCTCGCCAGCTCCGCGCCCCTTACGAGGAGGCGGAACTGCGGACGATGCTCGGGGAGCTCCATGGGCAGCCCTGCGGGGGCTGTGGAGCTCGATGCCGCGGCGAGGGCCCGCTTCACGAGGCGGTCCTCCAGCGACTGGTACGAGAGCACGACGATGCGCCCTCCGGTCGAGACGAGGTCGAGGGCCGCGGGGATCGCCGCCTCCAGCGCGACGAGCTCCTCGTTCACCTCGATGCGCAGGGCTTGGAACACGCGCTTGGCGGGGTGCCCGGCGCGTTGCACCGCGGCCGGCGTCGCATCCGTGAGGACCTCGACCAGCCGACCGGAGCGCGTGATGGGCTCGGCCTCGCGCGCCCGGACGATGGCCCGGGCGTATCGGGCCGCGAGCTTCTCCTCGCCGTACTCCTGGAAGATCCGGCGGAGCTGGTCCTCGTCGTACTCGGCGATCACGTCGGCGGCCGTGCGGCCCCGGGTCGAGTCCATGCGCATGTCGAGCGGGGCGTCCTTCGCGTAGGCGAAGCCGCGCTCGGCCCGGTCGAGCTGCATCGAGGAGACGCCGAGGTCGAACAGGATGCCCTGGACCTCGTCGAAGCCCTCGCCCCGCACCGCGCCGGCGATGCCGTCGTACACCGTGTGGACGAAGCGCATGCGGTCGCCGAATCGGGCGAGCCGCTCCCGCGCGATGGCGAGAGCCTCGGTGTCGCGGTCGAGTCCGATCACGACGGCACCCGGGAAGCGCTCGAGGACGGCGAGGCTGTGCCCGCCCATGCCGAGCGTGGCGTCGACGAAGACGGCGCCCTCGCGCTCGAGCGCCGGCGCCAGCAGGTCGAGCGTGCGCTCCAGCATGACCGGCGTGTGGATGCGATCGATGTCCATGTGCTCTCCCTCCTTCCGGGCCTCGGGGCCCGATCCCCATCCGTTCGTCCTGCTGCGGGGAAGTGCAGCAGGCTCGCACGGCTGGGAGTCGGGACCCGAGGACTCAGAAGAGTCCGGGAATCACCTCCTCCGCCGTCTCCGCGAAGGCCGCCTCCTGCTCGGCGAGGTACGTCTGCCACGCCGCCGCATCCCAGATCTCCACCCGGCTGCCTGCGCCGATGACCGTGAGGTCGCGGCCGAGGCCCGCATACGCGCGAAGCGTCGCGGGGATGGTCACCCGATGCTGCTTGTCGGGGGTCTCCGCGGATGCCCCCGAGAGGAAGACGCGCATGTAGTCGCGCGCCTGCTTGCTCGTCACCGGGGCCTGGCGGATCTTGTCGCTCATGCTCTCGAATTCCCGCGCGCTGAACACGTAGATGCAGCGCTCCTGACCTCGTGTGAGCACGAGGCCGTTCGACAGCTCCTCCCGGAACTTCGCCGGAAGAATGACGCGACCCTTCTCATCGAGCTTGGGCTCGTAGCTTCCGAGGAACATCGCGTCACCCCCACTCCTCCGGCCAGGAACCAGGCGTGACCCCACTTTACTCCACTGTCCTCCACCACTCAATGACATTGCCGCGTTTCGGCGCGTCGTACCTCAGTGGAAGCCCGGATTCTCAGGCTTCTCGAAGGGTGGAGGGAAGTGGATGGCTCGGGAAGACGTGTGGCGCCCGGGGAGCACGAAAAACGGGCCGATCAGATGATCGGCCCGTCAGGCGGAGTGGTTCAGTCGGGGTGGAGCGTCAGTCGCGGCCCTCCTGGCGGCGATCCCATCGTTCGTTGAGGCGGTCCATGAAACCGCCACGAGCGGGCGCGCTCGGCCGCGCGGCGCCCGTCTGCGTCGGGCCGGCGAACGGCGACGCGGCGGTCGCCGTGCGCTTGGACGGCGTGATGGCCACGAGGACCCCGACGAACATGAGCGCGAAGCCGAGGACGCCGACGATGAGCAGCTGGGAGGCGACCCCGCCGATGAGGGCACCGGCTCCGGCCACGGCGAGCAGCACGCCGATCACGATCGCCCGGTAATTGGGACGACCACGGCCCGAACCTCCGACGGTCGCGACGAAGTCGGCGTCGTTCTTGTAGAGGTTCCGCTCCATCTCTTCGAGAAGGCGCTGCTCTTGCTCCGAAAGCGGCATCTCATTCCCCTCGTGTTCGGAACCGACGCTTCGTAGCGTCCATTCTAGTCTCCCGCGCCGTCGCTAGGCTAGGACGATGGTCCCGGCTCCCCGACTCGTCGAACTGGTCAACGAACGCCTCGAGGAGTTCCTCGCCGATCGCGCTTCCATTCTCCGCTCCATCGCGGTCGACCTCGACCCGCTGTCCGGATTCTCGGAGCGCTTTCTCAGCGGCGGCAAGCGCTTCCGCGCACGGTTCTGCCATCTCGGCTGGGAGGCGGTCCGCGGACGCGGCGACGGGAGCGCCGACGCGGGCGACGAGGCGGGCCTGGCCGCCGTCGTGTCGGCCTCGGCCGCCCTCGAGGTGTTCCACGCCGCGGCGCTCGTGCACGACGACCTGATCGACCACTCCGACACGCGTCGGGGCGCGCCGTCGGCCCATCGCGTGTTCGAGGGCCAGCACCGCGATTCGGGCTGGTCGGGCGACTCTGCCGACTACGGGCGCGGCACCGCGATCCTCCTGGGCGACCTGCTCCTCGGCTGGAGCGACGAACTCCTCGACGAGGGGCTCGCCGGCCTCGGCTCGTTCGCAGCCGTGCGGGCGGCGCGGCTGGAGTTCAACCGGATGCGCACCGAGGTGACCGCCGGCCAGTACCTCGACATCCTCGAGGAGCGCGCCTGGCACGCGCGGGCCGAGACCGAGCAGCGCGCCCGGGCCGAGCGCGTGGTGGTCTACAAGTCGGCGAAGTACTCGATCGAGGCGCCCCTCGCGATCGGCGGAGCCATCGCCGGAGCATCGCGCGGCGACCTCGAGGCGCTGCGGGCGTTCGGGCTGCCGCTCGGGGTGGCGTTCCAGCTGCGCGACGACCTCCTCGGCGTCTACGGCGACCCCGGCGTCACCGGCAAGCCCGCGGGCGACGACCTCCGCGAGGGCAAGCGCACGGTCCTCGTGGCGATCGCGCGCGAGCGGATGGATCCGGCCGATCGACGCCGCCTCGACGACCTGCTGGGCGACCCCGACCTGACCGAGGCCCAGGTGGCCGACCTGCAGGGCGCCATCCGCGACGCCGGGGCGGTCGACGCCGTCGAGCGGTTGATCGACGAGAACACCGCGCAGGCTATGGCGGCGCTCGACGCCGCCGACCTCCAGCCGGATGCCGCGGCCGGACTGGCCGAACTCGCCGATGCGGTGACCCGGCGGGTCAGCTGACGACGAGCCGCGGACGAGGCGTCGGGGCTCAGGCGAGCGCCTGCGCCACCCGGCGGACCTCCGACTTCCGGCCCGCGCGCAGCGCCGCGATCGGCGTGGTGCCCAGGCTGTCCTCCTCGCCGAGCAGCCACTCGAGCGCCTCGGCGTCGCTGAAGCCGGCGTCGGCGAGGACGATCGCCGTGCCATGGAGCTCCGGCAGCGGCACGTCGTCGCGGAGGAAGTCGGCCGGCACCTTCAGCACGCCGTCGATCTTCGTCGCCAGGAGGTAGCGCTCGTCGATGAGGCGTCGGATCCGGCTCGGGGTCTGGCCGAGGCGCTCGACGAGTTCGGGGATGGTCAGCCAGTCGGTCTGGTCGGCATCGGTCACGCATCCAGCCTGCCACGACGGACCGGGCCGACGGAACCGCCCTCGCCGGGCCCGGGCGACGCGCGCGGATGAGTTTGACTCGCTCCGGGCCGCGTGAGACGGTGACGGCGTCCGCCTGGGAGCGGAGGGGGAACATGACGCAGCATCCGGGGGCCGCACCGACGGGTGACGACGCGCACGTGCCGGCGATCCGGCCGCGCACCGTCCGTCGCCTGCTGACCGTCCCCATCGCGCTCGCGAGCGCCGTCGCCGTGACGCTCGGCTTCGCGCACCCGGCGGAGGCGACCTCCCAGACGGTGAAGCGGTCGCCGAAGGCCAAGGCGCAGCGCTCCGCGCCCACCGCCGCGCCGCAGGTGCGCACTGCGACCGACGTGCCCGCCGAGGTCACCGTCGGCGACGGGGACACCGTCAGCGGGATCGCCGCGCGATACGGACTGTCGACCGCCGAGGTGCTCGCCAAGAACGGGCTGAGCTGGTCGAGCCTGATCTTCCCCGGCCAGCGCCTGGCGCTGCCCGCCGGCGGGCCGCAGCGGACCGCCGAGCGGCCCGACATCGCGCGACACGTGGTGGCGCCCGGCGACACCATCGGGCGGATCGCGGCCGAGCACGGCCTCGCGGTCGACGACGTGCTGCGGGCGAACGGGTTGAACCGCGCGAGCCTCATCTTCCCGGGGCAGTCGATCGTCCTCCCCCGTGCCGACGCTCCGGACGGCGGCTCGTCGGCCCCCGCGAGCACGACCGTCACGCACGAGGTCGTCGCCGGCGACACGCCCATCGGCATCGCCGTCAGCCACGGCATCACGCTCGCGCGGCTCCTCGAGCTCAACGACCTCGACCGCGACGCCGTGATCCACCCGGGCCAGCGACTCGTGGTCCGCCGGGCCGAGCCCGTCGAGGCCACGGCCGCCGCGTCGACGGACGTCCCCCTGGACCCCGACATGCGGGCGAACGCCCGGATCATCGTCGAGGTGGGACGGCGGCTCGGCGTGCCCGACCGCGGCATCGTCATCGCCCTCGCCGCGGCCGCCCAGGAGTCCGGCCTCAGGAACCTCCGCCACGGCGACCGCGACTCGATGGGCCTGTTCCAGCAGCGGCCCAGCCAGGGCTGGGGCACTCCCGAGGAGGTGCTGGACCCGGTCCGGGCCGCGCGCGCCTTCTACGGCGGACCGACCTCGCCGACGGCGGGGATCGCGCCCGGCCTGCTGGACATCGACGGCTGGTCCTCGATGCCCGTGACGGAGGCCGCGCAGGCGGTCCAGCGGAGCGCCCACCCGCACCACTACGCCAAATGGGAGGCGACGGCGCGGCGCTGGCTGGACGAGCTCGGCTGAGCCCTCGGCATCCGTCATCACGATGCCGTTGCGATCCTGAGGCTCCCCGGCGTTTGTTCGGCTCGCGGCATACGCGAATTCGTACACTCGTACGGTGACCACCGCGCCGCCCGCCGACCCGATGATCGGCCGTCTCGTCGACGGCCGGTATCAGGTGCGCTCGCGGATCGCCCGCGGGGGCATGGCGACGGTGTACCTCGCGACCGACCTCCGCCTCGAGCGCCGCGTCGCGATCAAGATCATGCACGGCCACCTGGCCGACGACAACACGTTCAAGACCCGGTTCGTGCAGGAGGCGCGGTCGGCCGCGCGGCTCGCGCATCCGAACGTCGTGAACGTCTTCGACCAGGGCCAGGACGCCGACATGGCCTACCTGGTCATGGAGTACCTGCCGGGCATCACCCTCCGCGACCTGCTGAAGGACTACACGCGGCTGACCCCCGAGCAGACCGTCGACATCCTCGATGCCGTGCTCTCGGGCCTCGCCGCCGCCCACAAGGCCGGCATCGTCCACCGCGACCTCAAGCCCGAGAACGTGCTGCTCGCCGACGACGGCCGCATCAAGCTCGGCGACTTCGGGCTCGCGCGCGCGGCGAGTGCCAACACGGCGACCGGCCAGGCCCTGCTCGGCACCATCGCCTACCTCTCCCCCGAGCTCGTGACGCGCGGCGTGGCCGATGCGCGCAGCGACATCTACGCGCTCGGCATCATGACCTACGAGATGCTCACGGGCGAGCAGCCCTACGTCGGCGAGGCGCCGATGCAGATCGCCTACCAGCACGCGAACGACTCCGTTCCGGCGCCGAGCACGCGCAATCCGTCGATCCCGCCCGAGCTCGACGAGCTCGTGCTCTGGGCGACCACCAGGGACCCCGACCAGCGGCCGGCCGACGCCCGGGCGATGCTCGAGCGCCTGCGCGAGATGGAACCGCACCTCCGCCCGTCGCAGCCCGCGGTGGCGGCCGGCGACACCATGGTCATCGCGGCCGGCGATCACCTGCCCACCGCCGAGACGCGCGTGCTCGGCGGCGGCGCGCTCGCGGTGGCCGAGACGGATGCCGCGGAGCCCGACGACGACGCGGCCGTCCTCACCCGCACGACCGACCGCCGGCGCCGCCGCGGCTACTGGCTGCTCGCGCTCGTGCTCGTGCTCGCCGGACTCGCCGGTGGAACCGGCTGGTACTTCGGGGCCGGACCGGGCTCGCTCGCCGTGGTGCCCGACACGGTCAACCTGATGCCCGACAGCGCCACCCAGGTGCTCCAGGAGGCGGGTTTCGAGGTCGAGCTCGCCGAGCGAAACGATCCCGTCGTGCCGCCTGGTCAGGTCTCGGGAACCGACCCGGAGGCCGGCGCCCAAGCGCGGCGCGGCTCGACCGTGCAGCTGTTCGTCTCGATCGGGCCGCAGTTCCTCGACGTCCCGGCGGTCATCGGACTGCCCGAGGCCGATGCCCGGGCGCAGCTCGGCGAGTTCTTCACCGTCGCCGACGAGGCTGCGCTCCAGTTCTCCGGCGAGGTCGAGGCCGGCCTCGTCATCGCGGTGCTCGACGCCGACGGTGCGGCGGTGCCGGCGACCTACCCGGAACGCGGTGCGCTCTCGCTCGTCGTGTCCGCCGGCCCCGTGCCGCCCGTCGAGGGGCTCGCCGTCGGCGACGCGCAGGCCAGGCTCGAGGGCGCGGGCCTCCGGGTCGAGTTCGCCGACCCGGCCTTCGACGACAACGTCCCCGTCGACGTGGTCATCACGGCGGACTGGCTCGACGACCCGATGAACCCGGGCGACACCGTGCGGCTCACGGTGTCGAAGGGGCCGGACCTCGTCGAGGTGCCGAACGTCGTGACCGGCCAGACGGTGGCGCAGGCGCGCACCCAGCTCGAGGAGCTGGGCTTCGCGGTCACGTCGAACGTCCCGCAGTTCCTCGAGGGCGCGGTCGTCGCCTCCGTGCAGAGCCCGGCCGCCGGCGAACGCGTGAAGCGCGGCACCGAGATCACGGTCAACTTCCAGCCCTGACGACCCACCGACGCGCTCCCACGGGCCCCGCAGCTCCGGACGCCGACGGGCGGCCGCGGCATCCGTGGGACACCGCGACCGCCCGTCGAAGGTCGTCGGAGGCGCGCGCCGATCAGCGCGCGGCGAGCTCCTCGGCCACGAGGAATGCCAGCTCGAGCGACTGCATGTGGTTCAGTCGCGGGTCGCACAGCGACTCGTAGCGGGTCGCGAGGGTCTCTTCATCGATGTGCTCGGAACCGCCGAGGCACTCGGTGACATCGTCGCCCGTGAGCTCGACGTGGATGCCGCCCGGGTGCGTGCCCGCCGCCCGGTGCGCCTCGAAGAAGCCCTTGACCTCGTCCACGACGTCGTCGAAGCGACGCGTCTTGTAGCCGGTCGGCGTGGTGATGCCGTTGCCGTGCATGGGGTCGGTGACCCAGAGCGGATTGGCATCGCTGCGCTTGATCGCCTCGAGCAGGGGCGGCAGCGCGTCGCGGATCTTCCCGGCGCCCATGCGCGTGATGAACGTGAGCCGGCCCGGCTCGCGGTGCGGGTCGAGCCTCTCGACGAGCTCCATCATGACCTCGGGCGTCGTCGTCGGTCCGAGCTTCACGCCGATCGGGTTGCGCACGCGGGACAGGAAGTCCACGTGCGCGCCGTCGAGTTCGCGGGTGCGCTCGCCGATCCAGATGAAGTGCGCCGAGGTGTTGTACGGCGTGCCGGTCCGGGAGTCGATCCGCGTCATGGGCCGCTCGTAGTCCATGAGCAGGCCCTCGTGGCCGGTGTAGAACTCGGTGCGCTTGAGCTCGTCGAAGTCGGCGCCGCACGCGTCCATGAACTTCACCGCGCGGTCGATCTCGCGCGCGAGCTTCTCGTAGCGGACGTTGGCCGGGTTGGCGGCGAAGCCCTGGTTCCACGCGTGGACCTGGCGGAGGTCGGCGAACCCGCCCTGGGTGAAGGCCCGGATGAGGTTCAGCGTGGACGCGGCCATGTGGTAGCCCTGCAGCAGCCGCGAGGGGTCGGCCGCCCGCGACTCGGGGGTGAAGTCGTAGCCGTTGACGATGTCGCCGCGGTACGCGGGCAGCGTGATGTCGCCGCGCGTCTCGGTGTCGCTCGAACGCGGCTTGGCGAACTGCCCGGCCATGCGGCCCATCTTCACGACCGGCATGGAGGCGCCGTAGGTGAGCACGACCGCCATCTGGAGCACGGTCTTGACGCGGTTCCGGATCTGGTCGGCCGTCGCACCCGCGAAGGTCTCCGCGCAGTCGCCGCCCTGGAGGAGGAACGCCTCGCCGCGCGACGCGGACGCGAGCCGATCGCGCAGCATGTCGACCTCGCCGGCGAAGACGAGCGGGGGCAGCGCCGCGAGTTCAGCGGATGCCGCGTGCGCCGCCTCCGGGTCGGGCCAAGCGGGCTGCTGCTTGATCGGCAGCGTGCGCCAATAGTCGAGGCCCGCGATCACGGAGGGATCTGCGTTCACGATGGGCTCGACGAGCTGTACCACTTTGGTGTCCTGGAGGGTTGGGCGCGCGGGGCGCGGGGAGGGAACGGAAACCGGCGCCGGGTCGCGACGCCGTCTCGCCAGCCTACCGCGACTGCGTGGCGCGTTGCTCCCGGACCGAACTCGCGTACACGTCCACGTACTCCTGGTCGCTCAGGGCGCGGAGGTCGTAGACGAGTTCGTCGGTCACGGAGCGCAACACGAAGCGGTCGCCCTCCATTCCCTCGAAGCGACTGAAGTCGAGCGCCTCGCCGAAGACGATGCCGACGCGGCGCACCTTGGGCACTCGGGTCCCGATCGGCATGACCTCCGCGGTGCCGATCATGGCGACGGGCACGACCGGGACGCCGGCCTCGAGCACCATGCGGGCGACGCCGGTGCGTCCGCGGTAAAGGCGGCCGTCGGGGCTGCGGGTGCCCTCGGGGTAGATCCCGAGGATCCGCCCCTCGCCCAGCACGCGGAGGCCGGTGTTGAGCGACGCCTCGGAGGCCTTCCCGCCGGAACGATCGATCGGCAGCTGGTTCGCCGCCTGGAAGAACAGTCGGGTCGCCCAGCCCTTCAGGCCCTTGCCGGTGAAGTACTCGCTCTTCGCGAGGAACACCACGGGGCGGTCGACCACGAGCGGGAGGAAGATCGAGTCGATGAACGAGAGGTGGTTCGAGGCGAGGATCACCGGACCCTGCTTCGGGACGTGCTCGAGGCCGACCACCCACGGGCGGAACACGGCGAGGAGGATCGGCCCGATCACGATGTGCTTCATGATCCAGTAGAACACCGGTCTCCTCCGTCCGTCGCTCCCGCCAGCACAGCCTATCCCCGGGTCAGGCGTGTTCCTCGACCCACAGGCGCGCGAGGTCGGCCGCGCCGACGACGCCGGCGTCGTTGACGAGTTCGGCGATGACGAAGTCCGGCTCCGGGTGGTACCCGCGAGCGGGCAGGTGCTCGAGGAACGCCTCGCGAACGGGCGCCAGCAGGAGCTCCCCCGCCACGGCGACGCCCCCGCCGAAGACGAAGCGCTGGGGGTCGAGCACCGCCGAGAGGCTCGCGGACGCCTCGCCCAGCCACCGGCCCAGCTGCCGGAGCGCTGCGAGGGCGCCCGGGTCCTGCTCGGCGATGAGCCCGCCCACGATGGCGCCGTCGAGCGCGCCGTGCTCGTCGCGAGCCCGCGCGAGCGCCTGGCCGATGCCGCCCGCGTCGGCGATCTCGTTGGCCATGCGCATCAGCGCGCGTCCCGACCCGTACTGCTCGAGGCATCCGTGCTGGCCGCAGCCGCAGGCGATGCCGCCCGGGACGACACGGAGGTGGCCGAGCTCGGCGCCCGCACCGAACCCGCCCCGGAAGAGCCGGTCGCCGGCGACGATCGCACCGCCGACGCCGGTGCCGATGGTGAGCATGACCATGTCGCTCACCATCCGACCGGCGCCGAAGCGGAACTCGGCCCATCCGGCCGCGTTCGCGTCGTTCTCGACGATCACGGTCGTGCCGACGCGGGCCTCGAGCTTCTCGCGGAAGGGCTCGTTGCGCCAGTCGATGTTCGGCGCGTAGTACACCGTCGACTGCGCCGCATCGATGAAGCCCGCCGCAGCCACGCCGACCGCGCCGATCGGCTCGCCCTCGGACAGGCTCCGGATCATGCCGACCACGGCATCCTCGAGCGCGACCGAGTCGCCGGCGGGCGTGGGGACGCGCTCACTGCGCACGATGGCGCCGAGTTCGTCGACGACTGCCCCGGCGATCTTGGTGCCGCCGATGTCGATGCCGATCGCGTGCACGTGCGACTGCCTTTCGGAGGGGGGCGGGGAAGCGGAACCGCAGCGGACGCACCGCGCAGCACCGACTAGAGTGTAGTCAACCCCAATGCCGAGGTTCGCGCGGCCCCGAAGCGTGTGCGACCTCCCGGTGCCGAAGGAGCTACCGTGACCGAATTCGCCACAGCACCGTTGGTCCCCGCGGACCCGGACGCGAACACCACCGACCTGCTCGTCGACCGCCTCAAGGCGACGCCCGACTCCGTGCTGTTCTCCCTGCCGACCGCCGACGGCGGTTGGTCCCCGGTCACGACCCGGGAGTTCCACGACCAGGTCGTCCGGCTGGCCAAGGGCCTCGTCGCCGCGGGCATCCAGCCCGGCGACAAGATCGGCCTCATGTGCAAGACGCGCTACGAGTGGACCCTCATCGACTTCGCGGTGTGGTTCGCCGGAGCCGTGCTCGTGCCGATCTACGAGACGAGCTCGCCGTCGCAGGTCAAGTGGAACCTCGGCGACTCCGGCTCGATCGCCGTGATCGTCGAGACGGCCGACCACTTCGCCCGCTTCGACGAGGTGCACCCCGACCTCCCGGCGATCCGCAACGTCTGGCAGATCGACCTCGGCGACCTCGACAAGCTGGCCACCGCAGGCGCCGACGTGCCCGACGACGAGATCGAGCGCCGGCGCAACCTCGCGGTCGGTTCGGACATCGCGACGCTCATCTACACGTCCGGCTCCACCGGCCGTCCGAAGGGCTGCGTCCTCACGCACTCGAACTTCGTCGAGCTGTCGCGCAACTCGGCGGTGGCGCTGAAGGAGGTCGTGCTCGACCCCAACGGCGCATCGACGCTGCTGTTCATCACCACGGCGCACGTCTTCGCCCGCTTCATCTCGGTCCTGTGCGTGCACGCGGGCGTCCGCGTGGGACACCAGCCCGACACCAAGCAGCTGCTCCCGTCGCTCGGCAGCTTCAAGCCGACCTTCCTCCTCGCGGTGCCCCGCGTGTTCGAGAAGGTCTACAACGTGTCCGAGCAGAAGGCGGAGGCCGGCGGCAAGGGCAAGATCTTCCACGCGGCCGCCGAGACCGCGGTCGCGTACTCGACCGCCCAGGAGTCCGGCGGCAAGATCCCCCTCGGGCTCAAGCTGAAGTTCCGGCTGTTCGACCGGCTCGTCTTCTCCAAGCTCCGCGCCGCGATGGGCGGCAACGTCAAGTACGCCGTCTCCGGCTCCGCTCCCCTCGGTCCGCGCCTCGGCCACTTCTACCACGCGCTCGGCATCACGATCCTCGAGGGCTACGGCCTCACCGAGACCACGGCGCCGGCCACGGTGAACCTCGTCACCAAGTCGAAGATCGGAACGGTCGGACCGGCCCTGCCCGGCGTGGCCGTCCGCGTCGCCGACGACGGCGAGATCGAGGTCAAGGGCATCAACGTGTTCAAGGAGTACTGGAAGAACCCGGAGGCGACGGCCGACGTGTTCGACGGCGACTGGTTCAAGACCGGCGACATCGGCACCTTCGACTCCGACGGGTTCCTGACCATCACGGGCCGCAAGAAGGAGATCATCGTCACGGCGGGCGGGAAGAACGTCGCCCCGGCGGCGCTCGAGGACCCGATCCGCGCCAACCCGCTGGTCGGTCAGGTGGTGGTGGTCGGCGACAAGAAGCCGTTCATCTCGGCGCTCGTCACCCTCGACCCCGAGATGCTCCCCGTGTGGCTGAACACCCACGGCGAGGATGCCGGCATGAGCCTCGACGAGGCGACCAAGCACCCGGCGGTCCTCGCCGAGGTGCAGCGGGCCATCGACGCCGCGAACGAGACGGTCTCGCGGGCGGAGTCGATCCGCAAGTTCGTCATCCTCCCGCTCGAGTTCACCGAGGCCAGCGGCCACCTCACGCCCAAGATGAGCATCAAGCGCAACGTGATCCTCGAGGACTTCAGCGCGCAGATCGAGGGCATGTACACCGGCGCCCCCGCCACCGAGGGGCACTCGATCGTGCAGTGATCCGTCGGTCGCTCCGACCGGACGACGGGCCCCGCGGCATCCGCGGGGCCCGTCGTCGTCTCGGTGCGCGGGTCAGAACCAGTCGGACTCGCGTACGGCGCGCATCGCCGCCCGGCGCTCGTCCTTCTCGAGCCGATCGAGGTAGAGCAGGCCGTCCAGGTGGTCGACCTCGTGCTGCAGCGCCTGCGCCATCAGGCCTTCGCCGGCGAGCTCGATCTCGTTGCCGTCCAGGTCGATGCCCTGCACCCGTGCGAACGGATGCCGCGGGGTCTTGTGCCACAGTCCGGGCACGGACAGGCAGCCCTCGTCGACGAGTTCGGGTTCGCCCGACACCTCGACGACGCGCGGATTGATGATGTACCCGACCTCGCCGTCGACGTTGTAGCTGAACACGCGCAGGTTCACGCCGATCTGCGGCGCGGCGACCCCCGCGCGCCCGGGCAGCCGGACGCTGTCGACGAGGTCGTCGACGAGGGCGCGCACGCGATCGTCGATCTGCTCGACGGGTGCTGAGACGGTCTTCAGGACGGGATCGCCGAACAGGCGAATGGGACGTTCCGGCAATGGTGCTCCGAGATCAGTGCCCGCGGTCGGCGGGCAGGCCTTCCACCACGAGGGCGGCGAGTTCGCGGGCCGCGTGCTGGGTCACCGGGCGCAGGTCGCGCCAGTGCACCACGGAGCCCGCCGCGAGCTGGGGATCGTACGGGATCCGCACGATCTCGCGCACGCGCGACTGGAAGTGGGCTTCGATCTCGTCGACCTTGACGAGATGCGTGCCCTGGGTGGCGAGGTTGATCGCGACGACCGCGTTCCTCACCAGTTCGTCGTAGCCGTTCGCCTCGAGCCACGTCAGGGTCTCGCTCGCGAGCCGGGCCTCGTCGACGCTGCCGCCCGACACCACGACGATGGCGTCCGCCCGCTCGAGGGTGGCGCGCATCACCGAGTGGACGATGCCCGTCCCGCAGTCGGTGAGCACGAGCGAGTAGTAGCGGGCGGCGAGGTCGGCGACGACCGAGTAGTCGTCGGCGTCGAACGCCTCGGCGAGGTTCGGGTCGGTGTCCGACGCGAGGATGTCGAGCCGGGTCTCGTCGCGGGACACGAACTGCGAGAACTCCGTGTAGCCCGTGATGGATGCCGCCCGTGCGACGACATCACGCACCGTCTCGCGGGTCTGGCGGTCGACGCGCTCCGCGAGCGTGCCGCGGTCCGGGTTCGCGTCGATGGCGATGATCCGATCGTCGCGCGCATCCGCCAGCGCCATGCCGAGGAGCGTCGTCACGGTGGTCTTCCCGACGCCGCCCTTGCGCGTGAGCACCGGGACGAATCGCGCACCGCCCTCGAAGCGGCGCTGGATCCGCTCGGTCATCGCACGGTGGGCGCGGACCTTCGCGGAGTCGCCGAGGTTCACGAGGTGGAACGTGGCGTCGTACAGGAACCGGTTGAACCCGCCCTGCGGCGCCGGCCGCATGGTCCTGGTCGCGTCGATCAGCCGATCGGCGGTGAGGGCGTCCGCGGACTCCGGCCCGCCGGCGGGCACGAGTTCCGTCGCGGCATCCGTGACGATGGCGACGTGGGCACCGGTGTCGGTGGCGACCCGCTCGCGGCGGAGCCTCGACGCGTCGGCCGCGAGGAGCGCGCCGTACGGCGACGCGTTCCGACCGCGCCCGCCCGGAGCGATCGCGGGATCGCGCAGCTCGATCGAAACGGTCCCGGCGGAGCCCGAGAGGTCCCCGGGGTCGACGGCGACGTCGTCGATGGCGACGGCGACCTCGTCATCGGGCATCCGCGGAGGCGGCGGGGGCGGGAGGTCGACCCGGACGTCGACGGGTTCGCCCGCCTCGCCCGCGGCGTCGGCGCCGGACCGCCGTCGACCGGCGGAACGCGAACCCGGCCGACGCTCGGCTGACCTGCTCTCGTCGGGTTCAGCCACCGATACCCCTCCTCGTCAGTGCGGAACGCTCACCAGTGCGGGACGCAGTCAGCCTACCGCCGGGCGGACGACGACCAGCAGATCACCCGCCTCGACCTGCTGGGTCTTCGGGATCGCGACCCGCTCGACCACGCCGGCGATGGGCGAGGTGATCGCCGCTTCCATCTTCATGGCCTCGATCGAGGCGACCGCCTGACCGGCGGCGACCTCGGCTCCGGCCTCGATCTGGAGCGTGACGACGCCCGAGAACGGCGCGGCGACGTGCCCCGGCTGCGACTGGTCGGCCTTCTCCGCGGCGCGCGCCTCGACCGTGATGCTGCGATCGCGGACGAACACCGGGCGCAGCTGCCCGTTCAGGATCGTCATGACGGTCCGCATGCCCTTGTCATCGGCCTCGCCGATGGCCTCGAGGCCGGCGTACAGACGGACGCCCTTCGCGATCTCGACCACGTGCTCCGCACCCGGTCGGAGGCCGTAGAGGTAGTCGGCCGTGTCGACGACCGAGAGGTCGCCGAACAGCTCGCGGATCTGCTCGAACTGACGGGTCGGCGCCGGGAAGAGGAGCGAGTTCAGGAGCTCCTGGCGCTCGCGCCCCGGCGACTCGAGACCCCGGCGCTGCGCGTGCGTCAGCTCCGTGACGCCGACGCGCACGTCCCGGCCGGCGAGCACCTTGCTGCGGAAGGGCTCCGGCCACCCGCCGGGCAGGTCGCCCAGCTCACCGGCCATGAAGCCGATGACCGAGTCGGGCACGTCGTACTTCTCGGGGTTCGCCTCGAAGTCGGCGGGGTCGGCCTTCACCGCAGCCAGGTGCAGGGCGAGGTCGCCGACGACCTTCGACGACGGCGTCACCTTCGGGACGCGGCCGAGGATCTTGTTCGCCGCGGCGTACATGTCCTCGATGAGCTCGAAGTCGTCGGCGAGGCCGAGGGCGATCGCCTGCTGCCGCAGGTTCGAGAGCTGGCCGCCGGGGATCTCGTGGTGGTAGACCCGACCCGTGGGCCCCGGGAGGCCCGACTCGAACGGGCGGTACAGGCGGCGCACGGCCTCCCAGTAGGGCTCGAGGTCCGAGACGGCCTCGAGCGAGATGCCCGTGTCGCGCTCGGTGTGGGCGAGCGCGGCGACGAGCGAGGACGCCGAGGGCTGGCTCGTGGTCCCGGCCATCGGGGCGCTCGCGACGTCGACCGCGTCGACACCGGCGCGGCTGGCGGCCAGGAGCGTGGCCAGCTGCCCGCCGGCGGTGTCGTGGGTGTGCAGGTGTACGGGCAGGTCGAACCGCTCGCGCAGCGCGGCGACGAGCTTCTCGGCCGCCGCCGGACGCAGGAGCCCCGCCATGTCCTTGATCGCGAGGATGTGCGCGCCGGCCGAGACGATGTCGTCGGCGAGGCGCAGGTAGTAGTCGAGCGTGTAGAGGTCCTCCGCCGGGTCGAGCAGGTCACCGGTGTAGCAGACCGCGACCTCGGCGACCGAGTTGCCCGTCGCGAGCACCGCGTCGATCGCCGGCCGCATCTGCGAGACGTCGTTCAGCGCGTCGAAGATGCGGAAGATGTCGACGCCGGTCGAGGCCGCCTCCTGCACGAAGGCGTCGGTCACCTCGGTCGGATACGGCGTGTAGCCCACCGTGTTGCGCCCGCGCAGGAGCATCTGGATGTTCAGGTTGGGCAGCGCCTCGCGGAGGGTGGCGAGCCGCTCCCACGGGTCCTCGCCGAGGAAGCGGAGCGCGACGTCGTACGTCGCGCCGCCCCACGCCTCGACCGAGAGCAGTTCGGGCGTCATCCGGGCGACGTACGGGGCGACCGCCGCGAGGTCGCGCGTGCGGACGCGCGTCGCGAGGAGCGACTGGTGGGCGTCGCGGAACGTCGTCTCGGTGACCGCCAACGGAGTCTGGGCCCGCAGCGCCGCCGCGAACCCGGCCGGTCCGAGCTCGAGGAGGCGCTGCCGCGAGCCGCTCGGCGCGGGTCGTCCGAGGTCGAGCTCGGGGAGCTTGTCGACCGGCGCGACCGTCGTCGGTGCGGGACCGTTCGGCTGGTTGACCGTGACATCCGCGAGCCAGTTGAGGATCTTGGTGCCGCGGTCCTTGGAGACCCGCCCGCGCATGAGCTGCGGGCGCTCGTCGATGAACGAGGTGCTGAGGTCGCCCGACATGAACTGCGCATCCTCCAGCACGGCCTGGAGGAACGGGATGTTGGTCGAGACGCCGCGGATGCGGAATTCGGCGAGGGCGCGCTTGGTGCGCGTGACCGCCTGCTGGTAGTCGCGGCCGCGGCAGATGAGCTTCGCGAGCATCGAGTCGAAGTGCGGGCTGATCTGCGCACCGGGGTTCACCGTGCCGCCGTCGAGGCGGATGCCGGCACCGCCCGGCGACCGATAGGTCGTGATCTTGCCCGTGTCCGGGCGGAAGTTCGCCGTCGGGTCCTCGGTGGTGATGCGGCACTGGATCGCCGCACCGCGCAGGTGGATGCGGTCCTGCGTCAGCCCGAGGTCGGCGAGCCGCTCCCCCGCGGCGATGCGCATCTGGGCGACGACGAGGTCGACGTCGGTGACCTCCTCGGTGACGGTGTGCTCGACCTGGATGCGCGGGTTCATCTCGATGAAGACGTGCTGGCCGGCGCGCTCGCCCGCCGTGTCGAGCAGGAACTCGACCGTGCCCGCGTTGACGTACCCGATGGACTTCGCGAACGCCACCGCGTCGCGGTAGAGGGACTGCCGGATCTCGTCCGTGAGGTTCGGCGCGGGCGCGATCTCGACCACCTTCTGGTGGCGGCGCTGCACCGAGCAGTCGCGCTCGAAGAGGTGCACGGTCTCGCCCGCGGCATCCGCCAGCACCTGCACCTCGATGTGGCGGGGCCGCAGCACGGCCTGCTCGAGGAACATCGTCGGGTCGCCGAACGCGCTGTCGGCCTCGCGCATGGCCTCCTCGAGCGCCCGGCGCAGGTCCTCGCGCTTGTCGACGCGACGCATGCCGCGTCCACCGCCGCCGGCGACGGCCTTGGCGAAGATCGGGAACCCGATCTCGTCGGCCTGCGCGAGCAGGGCGTCGACGTCGCGCGACGGCTCGGTCGACTTCAGGACCGGCACGCCCGCGGCGATCGCCTGCTCCTTCGCCGTGACCTTGTTGCCCGCCATCTCGAGCACTCGGGTGGGCGGACCGATGAAGGTGATGCCCGCGTCGGCCGCGGCCTGTGCGAGCTCGGGGTTCTCGGAGAGGAACCCGTAGCCGGGGTAGATCGCGTCGGCGCCCGACTCCTTGGCCACCCGGATGATCTCGGACACGTCGAGGTAGGCGCGCACCGGGTGCCCCGGTTCGCCGATCTGGTACGCCTCGTCCGCCTTCAGGCGGTGCAGCGAGTTGCGGTCCTCATACGGGAAGACGGCGACGGTCTTCGCACCGAGCTCGACGGCGGCTCGGAACGCCCGGATGGCGATCTCACCGCGATTGGCGACCAGGATCTTCTCGAACATGCAGGCCTTTCCGGGTGGGGGTTCTCCGCACAGCGAACATTTAGGTATCGCCGTGCGAGTAACGGTAACGTATTCGCTCGTGCACGTTCTCTCGGTCAGTTCCCTGAAGGGCGGCGTCGGAAAGACGACCGTCACGCTCGGGCTGGCCTCCGCGGCCTTCGCTCGCGGGGTGCGCACGCTGGTCGTCGACCTCGACCCGCAGTCCGACGTCTCGACCGGCATGGACATCCAGGTCGCCGGCCACCTGAACGTCGCCGACGTGCTCGCCTCCCCCAAGGAGAAGATCGTCCGTTCGGCGATCGCGCCGAGCGGCTGGGCCCGGTCCAACCCGCAGTCCACGATCGACGTCATGATCGGCAGCCCGTCGGCCATCAACTACGACGGGCCGCACCCGTCGATCCGCGACATCTGGAAGCTCGAGGAGGCGCTCGCGAACGTCGAGGCCGACTACGAGCTCGTCCTCATCGACTGCGCTCCGTCGCTGAACGCCCTGACGCGCACCGCGTGGGCGGCCAGCGACCGCGTCGCCGTCGTCACCGAGCCCGGGCTGTTCTCCGTCGCCGCGGCCGATCGGGCCCTGCGCGCGATCGAGGAGATCCGCCGCGGCCTCTCCCCCCGACTGCAGCCGCTCGGCATCATCGTCAACCGCGCCCGCGTGCAGTCGCTCGAGCACCAGTTCCGCATCAAGGAACTCCGTGACATGTTCGGTCCGCTCGTGCTCTCGCCGCAGCTGCCCGAGCGCACGTCGCTCCAGCAGGCGCAGGGTGCGGCGAAGCCGCTCCACATGTGGCCGGGCGAGAGCGCCGAGGAGATGTCGCACCACTTCGACCAGCTGCTCGAGCGCGTGCTCCGCACCGCCCGCATCGGCGAGTTCGGCGCCGCCCAGCCGCAGCGGCTCGAGATCGACTCGGCCTCGCGCTGACCGTCGGGTCGCCACCCGCGTCCGGCCGTGACGGCGGCCGTCGCGGTGCATTCGATGACGGATGGCGCCGCGGCGCGGCATCCGTCGGCTGATGACGCCGGGTTACGAAATCTTGCGCGCCGCGCGGCTGCGCCGAGCAGCGAGCTCGTCGACTTGGTCGGCCGACTGGGTGTCGAGTTCGACGAGCGTGGACTCGACCTCGCGCAGGACCTTGCCGACCGCGATGCCGAACACGCCCTGTCCGCGGTTGACGAGGTCGATGACCTCGTCGTCGGAGGTGCACAGGTAGACGCTCGCGCCATCGCTCATGAGCGTGGTCTGCGCCAGGTCGTCGATGCCGGCCTCACGCAGCTGGGTCACGGCGATGCGGATCTGCTGGAGCGAGATGCCCGTGTCGAGCAGGCGCTTCACGAGCTTCAGCACGAGGATGTCGCGGAAGCCGTAGAGCCGCTGGGAGCCGGAGCCCGCCGCGCCGCGGACCGTCGGCTCCACCAGCTGGGTCCTCGCCCAGTAGTCGAGCTGGCGGTAGCTGATGCCCGCGGCCCGAGCGGCGACCGCGCCGCGATACCCCGTGCCGTCGTCGTGCTCCGGCAGGCCGTCGGTGAAGAGCAGGCCGAGGTCGTAGCGTGCGCGTTCGCTCCGATCGAGCTCGGTCATCCCATCGCCCCTCACTGTCGTCGGCGCCGCAGCGGCGCGGATTCCACGCTACCCACGGCGGGCATCGGAGTCGAGGACATCGGGCCGAACGTCACGGCGTGTCGTGGTCAGTCCGACGAACGGCCGAGCGACTGCCGCAGGACGCTCGCGTGGACGGACGCCAGGTGGCCGGCCAGCTCGCCCGCGCGCTCGTCGTTGCGAGCCCGACCGGCCGCATCGCGGCGACGCTCCGGCGCGATCGCCCGATCGATCAGTGCGGCCTGGCGTTCCGCCGCCCCTCGGAGTCCGCGGAGGTGCCGCGGCTCGATGCCCACGCCGCCGAGGGCGACGAGCGAGCGGAGCAGCTGGAGCGCCTCCTCGCCGTAGACGTCGGCGGGACGGATGAGCGAGGACGCGATCGCCTCGTCGAGCAGCTTCGGCGTCGCGCCGGCCGCCTGCACGAGTTCGCTGCGCGTGAACCGGTTCGCCGTCGCGCGCACGGTGGCACCGCTGGTGGCTCCGGGGAGCGCGGGCGTCTCGCCCCGGTCGACCGCCTCGAGGTGAGCCCGGATGACCTTCAGCGGAAGGTAGTGGTCGCGTTGCATCGACAGCACGACGCCGAGTCGCTCGATGTCGTCGGGCGAGAACTTGCGGTAGCCCGCGGCCGTGCGCGCGGGCGTGACGAGCCCCTGCTCCTCGAGGAAGCGCAGCTTGGACGGCGTCAGTTCCGGAAACTCCGGCTGGAGTTTCGCGAGGACCTGACCGATGCCGAACAGCGGCGGGGCGTGGACCTGACGCCGCGTCGCGGCGCCCTCGGTCACCCGGTGCCCGCCGGCGAGAGGTCGCGACGCGACGCGTAGAAGGTGAGCCGGTACTTGCCGATCTGGACCTCGGCGCCGTCACTGAGCAGCGCGGTCTCGATGCGGACGCCGTCGAAGTAGGTGCCGTTCAACGAGTTCAGGTCGCGGACCTCGAACGCGGTGCGGTGCCGGACGAATTCCGCGTGCTTGCGCGAGACGGTCACGTCGTCGAGGAAGATGTCGGCATCGGGGTGCCGGCCGACCGTCGTGACGTCGGTGTCGAGCAGGAATCGCGCGCCCGCGTTCGGTCCGCGACGGACGATCAGCAGCGCGGAGCCGGACGGCAGGGCGTTGATCGCCTCCTGCTCGGCCGCGCTGATGTCAGCGTCGAGCGCGCTCAACTGCGCGGCGGCCTCACGGCTGAACCCCATCGTCGTGTCGTTCGCGCCGTTGAACTCGTGCGCCGAGGTCGCGGTCGAGGGCTCCCGCTCCTCACCGTTCGCACCGGCCTGAGTCATGTCGGAATCCGCCACCACTAACCTCCCTGCTCCAGCGTATCGGATGCGGCGGGCCCGGATGCACGCGGGATCCGCACCACGCGCACGGTCTCGATCGCGTAGATGATCCCCGCCCACCAGTAGAGGAACGCGCCCCAGAGCGTCACCGACCAGCCGAGGGGTTCGCTCACCGGCTGGGCGGCGGGGAACGCGAGCCCCAACATGATGACCGGGACGCCGAAGAAGAGCGCGAAGGTCGCGGCCTTCCCGAGCTGGTGCACGGGCAGCGGGCCGAAGCCGTGATTGGCGAGGACGACGCCCAGCACCAGGAGCATCACGTCGCGCGCGACGATGACCACGACGATCCACCACGGCACGAGGCCGTTGGCGGCGAGCCCCACGAGTGCGGCGAAGATGTACAGCCGGTCGGCCGCGGGATCGAGCAGCTGACCCAGGCGCGTCACCTGGTCGAACCGTCGCGCGAGGTAGCCGTCCAGGAGATCGGAGAGGCTCGCCACGACGAGGACGACGAGCGCGGCCACGTAGGCGCCACGGACCACGAGGACGAGGAAGACGGGGACCAGGAGCAGCCGCAGCATCGAGAGGACGTTCGGTATCGTCCAGACCTGCGCCCCCACGCTCTGCCCCGCCACGTGTCGATCCTATCGATCGACGCCCGGTCGGACGCGTGCCCGCAACGCCGGCCACGCCTCGGCGAATCGCGGATGCAGCGGCAGGGCGTCGACGTCGTCGATCGGGGTCCAGCTCAGCGCGATGCTCTCGGGGTCCGTCATCCGCGGTTCGAATCGCTCGACGGCGTCGGCGACCACGGTGGTGTACGACCAGAATCCGAGGTCGAGTACGCTCTCGAACCGGTGGACGACGAGCTCCGGGGGCAGCCCCGCCTCCTCGGTCGTCTCGCGCACCGCCGCGTCGAACGCCGACTCGCCGAGGTGCCGCGCACCGCCCGGGATCCCCCACGTGCCGCCGAAGTGGCTCCATTCCGCGCGGTGCTGCAGCAGGACCGCGCCGTGCGGGTCGACGAGCAGGAGTCCCGCGGCGCCGAAGCGCCCCCAGTAGCGGGAGCCGTCGGGCCCGTGCACCCATCCGTCGCCGCTCTCGCCCGTCATCCCTCCAGCATGCCCCACGAGGACGGACCTGCGGCGGGCGCGCCGGTCCAACTTTCGGTTGTTCCACCCCCATCCGTCTCGCTGCTAGCTTCGATCCCACGATCCGCACGGGTCAGCGCACATCGCCCGCAGCGAGGAGGAGGCACGATGCCGCAGACGACCAGAACCGTCGAAGACGAGGTGGTGCTCCTCGACGAGTCGGGCACGCCGATCGGTCGGGCGCCGAAGAGCGCCGTGCACGGCCCGGACACCGCGCTCCACCTCGCGTTCTCCTGCCATGTGGTCAACCCCATCGGCGAGGTGCTCATCACGCGTCGGGCGATCGGCAAGCAGACCTGGCCGGGCGTGTGGACGAACTCGTTCTGCGGCCACCCGAAGCCGGCCGAGCCGCTGCTCCACGCGGTCCACCGCCGCGCCGACTTCGAGCTCGGGCTCGAGATCGGGTCGGTGGAGCTGGCGCTGCCGCTGTTCCGGTATCGGGCGACGGATGCCAGCGGGATCGTCGAGAACGAGGTGTGCCCCGTGTACGTGGCCACGACCGACGGCGAGCCCGACCCGAACCCGCGCGAGGTCGCGGAGTACCGCTGGGTGGACCCGCGTTCGCTCGCCACCGCGGTCCAGGCGGCGCCGTGGGCGTTCAGCCCGTGGCTGGTCCTCCAGGCACGGGAGCTGGAGCTGTTCCGTGCCTGAACTGCTCGACTCCGCGATCGACGAGGAACTCCGCACCTTCTTCACGGAGGCGCGGATCCGAGCCGGCGCGTACGGCGCCCACTACGCGGCGCTGTGGGAGTCGATCGAGCAGCAGAGCTCGGGCGGCAAGCGGGTGCGCCCGCGCCTGGTGTGGTCGGCCTACCGCGGATTCGGTGGAGCCGACCGGGCGATGGCGACCCGCGTGGCCCTCGCCTTCGAGCTGCTGCACACCGCGTTCCTCATCCACGACGACCTCATCGATCGCGACACCGTGCGGCGCGGCGCGCCCAACGTCGCGGGACGCTTCGCGGCCCGCGCGCTCGAGCACGGTGCCGACGAGCGCGCGAGCGCGGTGTGGGCCGAGACCGCCGCGGTCCTCGCGGGCGACCTCGCGCTCAGCCGTGCGCATCGCGAGATCGCGATGCTGCCGATCCCGGCCGAGCGCCGCGAGGCGCTCCTCGACATCCTGGATCGCGCCGTGTTCATCTCGGCCGCCGGTGAGCTGGCCGACGTCACCGGTTCGCTGCGCGGGACCACGCCGGCACTCGAGGCCGTGCTCTCGACGCTCGAGCAGAAGACCGCGGTCTACTCGTTCGAGGCGCCGCTCGCGGCCGGCGCGGTGCTGGCCGGCGCGGGCCCCGACATCGTCTCGGCCCTCTGCCGCTTCGGCCGGCTCGTCGGCGTGGCCTTCCAGATCACCGACGACGTGCTGGGCGTGTTCGGCGACCCGGCGATCACGGGCAAGTCCGCCTCGGCCGACCTCCGCGAGGGCAAGCGCACGGCGCTCATCGCGCACGCGGCGACCACGGCCGCCTGGCCTCGGATCGCCGAGCGGCTGGGCGACCCCGCGCTCGACGAGGATGCCGCAGCGGAGCTGCGCGCCGAGCTGCTCGAGTGCGGCGCTCGCGAGGCCGCGACGGCCCTGGCCGAGGAGCACGTGACGCTCGCCCGGTACGAGCTGGACTCGGCCGAGCTGCCCGCCGAACTGCGCGTCGAGCTGCACGAGTTCGCCCAGCGCGCCATGGAGCGGGTGCGATGAGCCGTCGCTCGATGCTGGGGCTGCTCGACCGGTACACGGATGCCGCGGAGGCCGGTTCGGCGACCGTGATCGCCCGCTACTCGACCTCGTTCGGTGCCGCGGCCAAGCTCCTCGACGCCGAGACCCGTCGCCGCATCCGCTCGGTGTACGCCCTCGTGCGGGTCGCCGATGAGATCGTCGACGGCGCGGCGGCCGAGGCCGGGCTCAGCCCGGACGAGCTCCACGAGGTCCTCGACGGGCTCGAGGCCGACACCGAGCGCGCCATGCGACTCGGCTACTCGGCGAACCTCGTGGTCCACGCCTTCGCCAAGGTGGCGAGAGAGACCGGGTTCGGCGTCGAGCTCACGCGGCCGTTCTTCGCGTCGATGCGCCGCGACCTCGATCCGGCGCCGTTCACGAGCGAGGAGATCGGTCCGTACATCCACGGCTCCGCCGAGGTGGTCGGCCTCATGTGCCTGGCCGCCTTCCTCGTCGACGAGCCCGCGGACGAGGCCCGCCGTGCGCGGCTCGAGCGCGGCGCGATCCACCTCGGTGCGGCGTTCCAGAAGATCAACTTCCTCCGGGACCTTGCGGTCGACTGGCGGACCCTCGGCCGGAACTACTTCCCCGGCGTCGATCCCGAGGCCTTCACCGAAGAGGACAAGACCGCGATCCTCGACGACATCGACCGCGACCTGGAGATCGCGAGGAGCGCGCTGCCCGAGCTGCCTCGCCGGGCGCGATCGGCGGTCGCGACCGCGCACGGGCTCTTCGCGAGCCTCACCGCACGCTGCCGGACGACCCCGGCATCCGAGATCATGGCGACGCGGATCCGCGTGCCCGACGGCGAGAAGCTCGCCATCGCGGTCCGCTCCGCACTGGGCACGGGAGGGAATCGACGATGATCGGCGCATCCGAACGCATCGTGGTGATCGGCGGAGGCATCGCCGGGCTCGCCACATCCGCGCTGCTGGCCCGGGACGGGCACCGCGTGACCCTGCTGGAGGCGCGCGACGAGATCGGCGGGCGGGCCGGCCGCTGGGAGCGGCACGGGTTCCGGTTCGACACCGGCCCCTCGTGGTACCTCATGCCGGAGGTGTTCGATCACTTCTTCCGCCTCTTCGGCACGAGTGCCGAGCAGGAGCTCGACCTGGTCCGCCTCGATCCGGGCTATCGCGTGTACGCGGAGGGCTTCGCCGATCCGGTCGACATCCGCCCGACGCGGGAAGAGAACGTCGCCCTGTTCGAGTCGATCGAGCCGGGCGCCGGCCGTGCGCTCGAGCGCTACCTCGACTCGGCCGAGTCGGCGTACGACATCGCCCGCCGCCGATTCCTCTACACGAACTTCGACGACCCCCGCGAGCTGCTCACGGGCGAGGTCCTGCGCCAGTCGGGCCGTCTGGCGAGGCTGCTCGCGACGCCGCTCGACCGGTTCGCCGCGCAGGCCGTGCGCGATCGGCGTCTGCAGCAGGTGCTCGGCTATCCGGCCGTGTTCCTCGGCTCCTCCCCGGATGCCACGCCGGCGATGTACCACCTCATGAGCCACATGGACCTGCAGCAGGGAGTCTTCTACCCGCAGGGCGGCTTCGCCGAGCTCATCGACCGGATCGCGGCGGTCGCGACCGCGGCCGGAGTCGACATCGTGACCGGCGCGCGGGTGGAGTCCATCGAGCTGTCCGGCGACGCCAAGCCGGCGGTCGCGGGCGCCCGTTTCCGCGACGCGTCGGGCCGCAGCGTCGTCGCCCCGGCCCACCGAGTGGTCTCGGCGGCGGACCTGCACCACACGGAGACCGAGCTGCTGCCGCGGCAGGCGCAGACCTACCCCGAGACCTGGTGGCGTCGACGGACCTCGGGTCCTGGAGCGGTGCTCGCCCTGCTCGGCATCCGCGGACAGGTGCCCGGCCTGGAGCACCACACGCTCTTCTTCACCGAGGACTGGAAGCGCAATTTCGGGGCGATCTTCGGCTCCGACCCGCACGTGCCCGATCCCGCGTCGTTCTACGTGTGCATGCCGAGCGCGACCGATCCCACGGTGGCACCCGAGGGCGACACGAACCTGTTCATCCTCATCCCGGTGCCCGCCGACGTCGCGATCGGCAACGGCGGACTCGACGGCGCCGGCGACCGGCTGGTCGAGGAGACCGCCGACCGCGCCATCGCGCGGATCGCCGAGGCGACCGGCGTCCACGACCTCGCGGAGCGCATCGTCGTCCGCCGCACCATCGGTCCGGCCGACTTCGCCGACGACCTGAACTCCTGGCAGGGCGGTGCGCTCGGACCCGCGCACACCCTCCGGCAGAGCGCGTTCCTGCGCGGCACGAACCAGTCCCGGCGGGTCGACGGGCTCTACTACGCGGGCGGCTCCTCGGTCCCCGGCATCGGGTTGCCGATGTGCCTCATCAGTGCCGAGAACGTCGTGAAGCGCGTGCGCGGCGACCGATCGGCCGGCCCGATCCCGGAGCCGAAGTCGTCCGATGCCGTGGGGGCCGCCGGTCCGGGCGCATCCCTCGCATGACGGCGTTCGCGTACCTCGGCGGCCTGCTCCTCGTCATCGGCTGCATGGCGCTCATCGACGCGCGCTGGCGCCTGGTGTTCTGGCGTGCGCCGATCGCGGCAGCCGTCACGATCGGCGTCGGCCTGGCCTTCTTCCTGCTGTGGGATGCGGCGGGCATCGTGCTCGGCGTGTTCTTCCGGGGCGAGTCGCAGATCGTCACGGGCATCGAACTCGCGCCCGAGCTGCCGCTCGAGGAGCCGGTCTTCCTCTTCTTCCTGTGCTACCTGACCCTGGTGCTGGTGCTGGGGGTCGAGCGGATGCTGCGGACGAGGGCACTCGGCCACGCGGCATCCGTGCCGGGCGACCGCGCGACGGGATCGGCCGGATGACCTACGCGCTCATGAGCCTCCCGTTCGTCGCGGCAGCGGTCCTGGCCGCGTGGGCCTGGCGCCCCCGGGACGCGGCGGCCGCACGCCGCCGACGGATCGCCATGCTCGTGGCCGCGGTCGCGCTGTTCGTGCTCACCGCGGTGTTCGACTCCCTCATCATCGGCACCGGCATCGTCGCGTACGATGACGGACAACGCTCGGGCCTGACGATCGGGCTCGCACCGATCGAGGACTTCCTGTACCCGCTCGCGGGCGTGCTGCTGCTGCCGGCGGTGTGGGGGCTCGCGGTGCGCCGCTGGCCCGGCAGGTCGCCACGGGCGGTGGCCGAGACGGCGGGCGACGGCACGGACGACACGGAGGAACGCGCATGACGGGTCCCGAGGCGTCGCGCACGGCACGGCGGACGCGCCACGCGGTCGGCCAGGTGCTCCTCTCATCGCGGCCGATCAGCTGGGTCAACACGGCCTTCCCGTTCGCCGCCGCCTACCTCCTCACGACCGGCGAGGTCGATGCGCTGCTGGTGGTCGGCACGCTGTTCTTCCTCATCCCGTACAACCTCCTGATGTACGGCGTGAACGACGTCTTCGACTACGAATCCGACCTCCGCAACCCGCGCAAGGGCGGGGCCGAAGGAGCGCTGCTCGATCCCGGCCTGCATCGCGCCGTGGTGTGGGCGGGGGTCGTCACGGCCGCACCGCTCGTGGCGGCCATGCTGTGGCTGGCGGGCACGTCGCATCCGTCGTCGTGGGTGGTGCTCGCGATCAGCCTCTTCGCCGTCTTCGCCTACTCGGTGCCGGGCCTGCGGTTCAAGGAACGGCCCCTCCTGGACTCGGTCACGTCGAGCACCCACTTCGTGAGTCCCGCCGTGTACGGCCTCGCGGTCGCCGGTGCGGAGTTCACGTGGCCGCTGGTGGCGCTCCTCACGGCGTTCTTCCTCTGGGGCATCGCGAGCCACGCCTTCGGCGCCGTGCAGGACGTGATCCCGGATCGCGAGGCGGGCATCGCCTCGGTGGCGACGGCGTTCGGCGCGGCGGCCACCGTGCGGATGGCGCTGGCCTTCTGGACGGCGGCCGGGCTGCTCATGCTGGCGACGGAGTGGCCCGGGCCGCTCGCCGCGCTGCTGGTCCTGCCGTACCTGCGGGCGGCGTGGCCGTATCGTTCGGTGACGGATGCCGCATCCGGCGAGTCGAACCGCGGCTGGCGCCGGTTCATCCTCATCAACTACGCCGTCGGGTTCGCGGTGACGCTGCTCATGATCTGGTGGGCGCTCGTGCGCTGACCGCCTGCGGAAGGCTGGGACGATGGCAGAGCTCGAGTCGGCGCGCGTGGACGCGTGGCTGTGGGCCGTTCGCGTCTGCAAGACGCGCTCGGCCGCAACGGCCGCATGCCGCGCCGGCCACGTGCGCGTGAACGGCGATCGCGCCAAGGCGGCACTTCCCGTCCGCCCCGGCGACGAGGTCAGGGTCCGACTCCACGGCTTCGACCGCATCCTCATCGTGCGGCGGCCGATCGTGAAGCGCGTCTCCGCCGAGGTCGCCGCGACGGCCGTCGAGGATCGCACGCCGCCGCCCCCACCGCGCGAGGCGGTCCCGACCGTGCCGGTCCGCGACCGCGGGAGCGGCAGACCGACCAAGCGGGAGCGGCGCGACCTCGATCGGCTCCGCGGCCGCTGACGCCGTGAGGTCAGCCGTCGTGCTCGACGTGGGGCCACGCCGTCGCGGCCTCGGCGGGCAGCGTGCGGCTGCGTCGTAGCCTGAGACGGTGACGAAGGACTTCGCCCACGAACCGGACCTGCGGCGCTACGTCGTGCGCGTCGACGGCGTCATCGCGAGCGTGCTCGACTACCGCGAGCTCGGCGACGCCGTCGCGTTCGTCCGGACGTTCACCAACCCGCCCTACCGCGGCGCCGGACTCGCCGCCGAGCTCACGCGGTTCGCCGTCGACGACGTGGAGCAGGGCACGGGCCGGCGGATCGTGCCGAGCTGCTGGTACGTCGAGCAGTGGTTCGACCGGCATCCGGAGCGCCGGCACCTGCTCGACCCGCGGACGGCATGAGGCGGCCGCGCGAGGACTCCCCCGCGCGGCCGCCTCGGCTCGGTGCTGCGCCGATCAGTACCAGTTGACCGACTGCGAGTGGCCCCAGGCCGCGCACGGCGAGCCGTAGCTCGCGGCGATGTACTGCAGGCCCCACTTGATCTGGGTGGCCGCGTTGGTGCGCCAGTCCGCGCCGGCGGTGGCGAGCTTGTCGGCCGGCCACGCCTGGACGATGCCGTACGCGCCGCTCGAGGGGTTCACGGCCTGGTAGTTCCAGCCCGACTCCTTGGTCCAGAGCGAGTCGAGGCACTGGAATTGGTCCTCGCCCCACCCGTACTGCGAGGACATGATCTCGCGTGCCGACTGCTTCGCGCCCTCGGGGGTGTTGGCGCGCGCGAGCGCCGCCGCGGCGGCGGCCTGCTCGGCGGCCGCGCGGTCCTTCGCCTCCGCGGCCTTCATCGCCTCGGCGATGCGGACCTTGGTCTCGGCGGTGAGCTCGCGCACCTCGTCGAGCGGCAGGGTCTCGTAGTCGCCGAGGGAGGCGACGGACGCCTCGAGCCCACCGGCGTCGACCTTGCCCTCGACCTCGGCGAGCGTGTCCTCGGCGAGCGCGAGGGTGTCCTGGGCCTGGGCGTGGGTCTTCGCCTCGGCGATGCCGGCGTACGCGCCGAGCTGGAGGGCGTCGCGCGATGCGGCGTCGGTGATGGCCGCGGTGGCCTGGACGCGCTCCTGGGCGGCGAGCGCGGACTGCATCGTGAAGCCCGTGCCGGCGACGAGGCCGGCGGTGAGGACGGCGCCGCCGGCGATGAGCCGGCGTCGTCCGACCCGGCGGCGGCGGGCGGCCCGGCGGGTGGCGGCGGGGGTGGCGAACGGGGTGGTCTGCCGGGTGTCGGTGTGCTGGTTCTCGGTCTGCTGGATCTCGTTGCGCATAGTCTGGGGGGCGCTCGGATCACTCAGGTCGGGGGCCCTCCGAGCGGGGGCATGGGATCGCCCGGGCCGTCACGGTCCCGGGCGCACAAGTCCCCCACCCTTCCCTATGAATCTGGATGAAACCTCGGTTTCGGCTGGGCATCCCATGACCGGAGGCGCGCGCGCTTGGTGCCCGACTGGTGCGGCACACTGGTGTGATGCCTCCGCAGACCCCCGTCGACCGGCCCGCCGCGTCGTCGCCGTGCCCGTGCCGGAGCGGCGCCGCGTACGGCGAGTGCTGCGGGCCGTACCTCTCCGGCAGGGCCGCGGCTCCGACGGCCGTGCAGCTCATGCGATCGCGGTACACCGCGTTCGCCGTGGGCGACGCGGCGTACCTGCTCGCCACGTGGGATCCGTCGACGCGCCCTCGCACGCTCGAGCTCGACCCGCAGATCACGTGGCGATCGCTCGAGATCGTCCGCTCGGAGCGGGGCGGTCCCCTCGACCGCGACGGCCTGGTCGAGTTCGTGGCCCGCTACGTCGTCGACGGCGAGCGCGGCGCGCAGTCGGAGGTGAGCCGGTTCGTGCGCGAGGACCGGTGGCGGTACGTCGACGCGGTGGGGTGACCCGTCGCTGCGAACGGGCACCTGATCCATAGGGAACCCGAAGCTCGGCGCCCTACCGTGGCATCCGTGACCCCGCTCGACGGAACCCCGCGCACCCATCGCACCGGCCCCATGCTGACGCCCCGGGCGCAACGGTCGCTCGATGCGCTGGACGGTCGCACGCTCGACGAGATGCGAGCACTGCGGGACGAGACCGAGCGGTTCATGCAGCGGTACAAGTTCGGCATGGACGAGGTGATCACGAAGCTGTCGATCCTGCGGGAGGAGTTCAGCCAGGCGCACGCGTACAACCCCATCGAGCACATCTCGAGCCGGTTGAAGTCGGTCGACAGCGTGGTGGAGAAGATGCGCCGCAAGGGCGTGGAGCCGACGTTCGACGGGATCCGCGAGACGATCACCGACATCGCCGGCGTGCGCGTGACGTGCAGCTTCGTCTCGGATGCGTACCGGCTCGCGGAGCTGCTGACGGCGCAGGCGGACGTGCGCGTGCTCCAGGTGAAGGACTACATCGCGCAGCCGAAGGAGAACGGCTACCAGAGCCTGCACCTCATCGTCGAGGTGCCCGTGTTCCTCTCGACCGGTGAGCACGCCGTCGCCGTCGAGGTGCAGATCCGGACGATCGCGATGGACTTCTGGGCGAGCCTCGAGCACAAGATCTACTACAAGTACGACCGACGCGTGCCGGGGGACCTGCTCGAGCAGTTGACGGATGCCGCGCGGACGGCCGCCGAACTCGACGCGCGCATGGAGCGGCTGCATCGCTCGGTGCACGGGGTGCCGCACACGAGGACCGCGCCGACGCACGTGTGACCTGGGCCGCGGTGCGCCGCGGGCCGGCGGCGTCAGTCGTCGGCGTCGTCGCGGCGGGCGCGGCTCGGCTGGACCCGCGTGGGCTCCCCCGGCATCTTGGGGAAGTCGGGCGGGAACGGCAGCTCGGGCAGTCCGTCGTCGAGGTCGCGCTGCCACCACTCGAGGAGGGTGTCGATGCGCCCGGGGACCGCGTGCATCTCGGCCCACGGGTCGCCCCGCTCCGCCAGGCGGGCGGGGACGGTGCGGATGGTGTGCTCGGCCGGGTCCGTCGACTCGAGCTCGTCCCAGTCGAGCGGGCACGACACGGTCGCGTCGGGCAGCGGCCTCGGGCTGTAGGCGCCCGCCATCGTGCGGTCGCGGTTGGCCTGGTTGAAGTCGAGGAAGATGCGTTCGCCGCGCTCCTCCTTCCACCACGCGGTCGTGACCGCGTCGGGCATGCGGCGCTCGAGTTCGCGGGCGAGTGCGATGACGGCGTGGCGGACGTCGAGGAACTCGTGCTCGGGCTCGATGGGCGCGAAGACGTGGATGCCGCGGTTCCCGGAGGTCTTCACGTACCCGGTGAGTCCGACCTCGGAGAGGAGGTCGCGCATCGCGAGGGCCGCCGGCACCGCCTGGGCGAACCCCGTGCCGGGCTGGGGATCCAGGTCGACCCGCAGCTGGTCGGGCAGGTCGGTCGCCTCGGCACGCGACGCCCACGGGTGGAAGACGACGGTGTTCATCTGGGCGGCCCACACCGCTCCGGCCGGTTCATCGATCACGAGCTGCGGGTGGCGGCGCCCGCTGGGGTAGGCGACGGTGACGTCGCGCATCCACTCCGGAACGCCGCGGGGCGGGTTCTTGGAGAAGAAGCGTTCGCCGTCGACGCCCTCGGGGAAGCGTTCGAGCGAGACCGGCCGGCCGCCGTTCGCGGCGACGAAGGCCGCGCCGACGGCGACGAGGTACTCGGCCAGCTCGAGCTTCGTGATGCCCGGACCGGGCCACAGCACGCGCGAGGGACTGGAGATCCGCACGGCGCGCTCGCCGTCGGGTCCGGGGATGTGCAGGGTCACCGCGTCGCCGGCCATGGATCGACGCTACCCCTCGCCGCCGACGCGACGCCTCAGGCGCTCGCCGTGGCGTACCGCTTGGCGGCGCGCGCCCTCGCCTTGGCCGCCTCGACCTCGCGGTCCTTCGGCGGCGCCGAGGTGACGAGATGATCGAGGAGGTGCTGGGTGGCGTGCGCGATCGCGTCGACGGCCTCGTCGAACGCGGCCTGGTTCGCCTTCGACGGGCGGGTGGCTCCGCTGACCTTGCGGACGTACTGCAACGCGGCGGCCCGGACCTCGTCGTCGGTCGCCGCCGGCTCGAAGTTGTGGAGGGGGTGGATGTTCCTGCACATGCGGGGAGCCTAACCCCGCGCTCCCGGGGCGTCGAGGGGCGGCCGGCGTCGACGTCGGCGCGATCCGCCTGCCCGGGCACTACTCGCGCCGAGCCGACGCGTCAACAGGGTGGACGCCGGGCCCGTGGATGCCTAGCGTGTGCCTTGACCGCCGCGCCGAGCGGGACCACGGTCGCGACGAACGGAGTGAGCATGGCCGACATCCGATCCGATGAGCCGTTCGAGGGCGAGTACACCGACTCCGAGCTGCCCGCCGATGCGGTCCTCCCGAAGGACGCCGACGCCGGCGTGAACGACGGCGACTGGAACGCCGACGGAGACGCGGTGGTCGTGGACGACGCCGCCGCGGACGCCGTCGTCATCGAGGAGGAGGGCGAGTACACCGACTCGGACTTCGACGCCGACCGACGCCGCGACGGGATCGCCGGGCCCTGACCTCGACCCTCAGGAACGCCGCTGCCGGGCGTGCACGCCGGGATCGTGCACGCCCGGCAGTGCGTCGCGGGCCGCCGCCACCTCGGCCGCGGCATCCGCTGCGCGTCGTTCGGCGCGCTTGAGGCGTCGCAGTGCGGCCGACGTGGCCCCGTAGCGCGACGCCACGCGATCGGTCTCGTCGTCCACGCCGGTGACGATGTAGGCGCTCGCGAGGAGCACGACCTGGCTGGAGAGGTTCAGCCAGATGAGCAGCGCGATGATCGATCCGAACGAGGCGACCAGCGGGTTATTCGTGGCACCGCCGACGAAGAGGCCCGAGAGCACCTGCAGCACGGTCAGCCCGGCGCCGCCGATGAGCGCGCCGGCCCACAGCGTCCGGGCTCCCGGCCGCAGGCCGGACAGCACCCGGAACAGCCCGGCGATCACCACCGTGTCGATGACGAAGGTCACGAGGATCGTGAGCGTGCGCGAGCCGGTGTCGAGCAGGGCGTCGCCGACGGGCAGGCCGAGCCAGTCGAGCGCGACGCCGAGGGCGCCCGTGCCGACGACCGTGATCAACGCGGCGAACGCCAGCAGCACGCCGAACCCGATGGCGATGGCCAGGTTGCGCAGGATCGTCCAGAGGAAGAACCGCTCGGGCTCCGGGCGGCCCGTGAGCGCGCGGAGCGCCACGTCGAGGGAGGAGATCGCGCCGATCGCGGCGCCGAGCAGACCGAGCAGCGCGAGCGCACCGGTGATGCTCAGGGTGAGCGGCTGCACGATGTCGTCGGGGTCGATGACGCCGCCCTCCCCCACGAGTCCCGGGATGACGGTGCCGACCGTCTCGACGAGGGCCTCGATCGCGTCGCGGTTGCCCGCCAGCCAGATGCCGGCGACCGCGAACCCGAGGTACACGCCCGCGAACACCGAGAAGAGCGTGCGGTAGGTCACCGAGTCCGCCAGCGCCGGTCCGTGCGCCTCCTGGTAGCGCAGGAACGCGCGGACGGGCTTGGTGCTCATCGCCCACTCGACCATCCGGGTCAGTCGGGCGCGGATGCCGCCGCGGGCGGGCTCGAGGGCGGGTTCGGTGCGCTCGCTCATCCCGACAGGCTATCGACGGCTCCGGGATCCGGACGCCGACCCGTCGGGGCGGGCGGGGATCCGCCGGGGCGGACCGGGGTCACCGGCTGCGGCGACGACCGGCGCGCGCGGCACGTTCGGCGCGGCCCTCCGCACGGGCCTCGGCGGACATCTCGGAGGCGAGCTCCTTGGTCTCGTGCACGTCACCGGTGGCCGGCCGCCACCACCGGGTGCCGGGGTCGGCGTCGATGAGCACCGCGCGGGCGAGCAGGGTGAGCGGCACGGCCAGGATCGCCCCGACCGGGCCGAGCACGAGCGCCCAGAACAGCACCGACACGAACGTGATCGTCTCGCTCAGTCGGACGGCGCCGCCGACCACCTTCGGCTGGATGATCGATTGCACGACCGCGTTGACCAGGCCGTAGACGACGATGACGGCGACGGCCGTCGGCCAGCCCCCGGCGAGGAACCCGAACACGATCGGCGGGATGATCGCGATGAAGTAGCCGATGTTCGGGATGAAGCTGCAGATGAACGACAGGAGCCCCCAGAGCAGCGCCCCGGGGACCTGGAGGATGACGAGGGCCAGCCAGTTGACGAGCCCCTGGACGACGCCGAGCCCGGTCGTGACCACCATGTAGCGGCGCACGTTGCGGGTGAATCCGGCCAGTGCCTCCACGAGGTCGGGCCGTCGCGGCTCGAGCTGGCGCAGGATGGCCGGGCCGTAGGTCGCGTCCACCGCCATGAGGATCAGCAGGGTGAGGACGAAGACGAGCGAGAACACGACGCCGGTCACGCCGCCGAGCAGGCCCGTGGCGATCTCGATCGCCCGTGACGGCTCGAGTCCGGCGACGATGGTCTCGGCCTGCGCGGCGCCGAATCCGATCGACTCGAGCGCGTCGGCGACGGCCGCGACGCCCGCCTCGATCTGGTCCGCGTATTGCGGCAGCAGTGCGGTGAACTGGGCGAGCGCGACGAACAGCGCTGCGAAGAACCCGGTCAGGAGCGCGAACACCGCGACGATCGCACTGCCCGTCGCCAGGCCGCGGGGCACGCCCCGCCGCTCGAGGCGGCGGCGGATCGGGTGCACGCAGATGGTCAGGACGAGCGCGAGCACCACGGGCGCCACCACGCTCCGGGCCGCGGCGAGTCCGAACACGACCACGACGGCGGCGGCGAGGCCGAGCAGGATGACGGTGGCGCGCGGCAGCGGCGCCCGCGGCACCGAGGCAGCGGACGCGGCGTCCGGGACGAGCGGCTCCCCTCGTCGGTCGGCGGGATCCCCCCGCCGAGCCCACCGGTCCCGGAGCATGCGTCCCCCGATCATCACTGCCGGAGCGGCCGGCGACGCCGACCCCATGCGCGGACGCTAGCATCGCCCGGTGCGGACCGGCGGGACTTCGGTCCCCGTCGACCGGCGCGTCGGGGATCGGCGCGATCGCCGTGCGGAGGCCATCCGTCACGGGCGGCGGCGCGGGCGCAGAGACCCGCGCAGAGCAAACGAGCACCGCCCGCTCGCCGCGTCGGACGCGGACGAGCGGGCGGTGCTCGAACGGGGGCTCAGCCGGTGGCCGCCGACCTTCGAAGGTCCGGGCCGAACCGGGTGGCGGGGATCAGTACCAGCCGACCGACACCGAGTGCGACCAGGCGCCGCAGGGGGTGCCGTAGCGGCCGGAGATGTAGCCCAGGCCCCACTTGATCTGCGTGGCGGCACTGGTCTGCCAGTCGGCACCGGCCGTCGCCATCTTGTCGCCGGGGAGGGCCTGCGGGATGCCGTACGCGCCGCTGGAGGGGTTCGTGGCGTAGACGTTCCAGCCCGACTCCTTGTTCCAGAGGTCGACGAGGCAGCCGAACTGGTCGTCGCCCCAGCCGTACATGGACGACATGAGGTCGCGGGCGATCGCCTGCGCACCGCTCGGGTTCGCCGGGCCGGACGGGTAGGACGGCGTGCTCGGCTCCGCCTGCGCCTCGGCGGCGGCCTTCTCAGCCGCAGCCTTCTCAGCGGCGGCCTTCTCGGCCGCGGCCTTCTCGGCGGCGGCCTTGTCGAACGCGGCGATCTCGGCCTTGACCTGGTCGGCGTGCGCGGTGGCGACGTCGACGAGCTCGAACACGCGCTCCGGAGCGAGGTAGGTGTAGTGCTCGAGCGTCGCGACCGTGGACGCGAGCTCGGCAGCATCGGCCTTGCCCTCGGCGGCGGCGAGCGTGTCGCCGGCGACGGTGAGGGTGTCCTCCGCGTACTTCACGGCCTGGGCCTGGAGGATGCCGCCGTGGGCGTCGAGCTGCTCGATGCCGCGGTTGTGGGCCTCGGCGAGCGCCGCGGTCTCCGCGATGCGGGCGTGCTCGTCGGCGACGGCGCCCTGCAGGGCGAAGCCGGAACCGACGAGCGCGCCGACGGCCACGACCGCGCCGGAGGCGAGCAGCGTCCGGCGGTTGCGACGCGTGCGTCGGACGCGGGTTCGCGTCGTCGCGAGGTCTTCGGGAGTGGGGTGCTGGGGGGCGTTGGGGGAAGTCGTCTCGTTGCGCATAGATGTCACGTGTCGGCGCGCGCGTGCTGTGCCGGCGCGCCGAGGTTCCTGTCGTCTCGGTGCAGTGAAGGGGGGTCGCCGTGGCGAAGCGGCCAGTCTGCACGGACTTCCTCCACGAGTCGTGCCCGTTTCCTGTGAAAGTCGTCAAAGGTATCGACATTTCCTCATGGACACGTGGGATCCGGTTCATCTTCCGGCGTGCGAGAAGTCCGGGTATCCCTGCCACTCCCCCGGGCCGTGCGAGCGCACGAAGGCCGTGTGCACCCGTTCGCAGGCGCTGCGGAGCGTGGCCGACCAACCGAGCAGTCGGCCCTCGAACTCGGCCCGGTAGCGGATGTCGCCGTCGAGGCGGACGATGGTGACGCGACCGTACTCGCGGCCCATCGTGTCGACCAGGCGCCATCGGCCGGGTTCGGGCTCGTCGGCGGCGAGGATCGGATGCCAGGTGACCAGTGCTGCTCCCTCCAGAGCGCCCCGGCCGGCGTGCCTCCCATGGTACGCCGCCGCTCCGGCGACGTCAGCGCGAGGGGCGGACGATGGGGCGCCGCGGGCGGGTGCGCGGGCGCACGGCGCGGCGGTACCACCGATACCAGGGGAACTCGGCCGGCCAGTGGGACACGATCGAGTGCATGCCGCGCCGCAGTCGCAGCATCCGGTCGCCCGAGAGGGCTCGCATCGAGACGCCCATCGTGAGCCGGTGGTCGTAGCGGATGCGGCGCCGCGGGCCGAGGTGCACCGACAGGTCCATGTCGTCGTGCATGAGCGGGTCGTGGCGGTGCACCCGGTCGCGCACCTCCAGCCATGCGGATCGCCGAGCGGCGAAGTTCGAGCCGAAGAGCGGCACGTGTCCGAGGGCGGGCGTGACCGCGGCGAAGTAGCTGCCGAGGTAGGCCAGCGCGAGTGGACGGCGCCACCGGACGGGCCCGTCGATGAACGTCGCGGGACCCGTGATGGCGGTGAGCTCGGGGTCGTCGGCGAACGTCGAGGAGATGTGCGCGATCCAGCCGGGCGGCGGCACGGAGTCGGCGTCGAGCCGTGCGACGATCTCGCATCGCGCCTCATCGAACCCGCGGGCCGACGCGGCCGGGATCCCGGCCTCGGGCTCGGTGACGACCCGCGCCCCGGCTGCCCTGGCGACGTCGGCGGAGTCGTCGGTCGACCCGTTGTCCACGACGACGATCTCGTCCGGGCGGACCTGCTGATCGGCGAGTGCGGCGAGGCACCGCCGGAGCACGTCGGCATCGTCCTTGACGGGGATGACGACCGAGACGGTGGGCGCAGGGGCGGGCATGCCTCCATCGTGCCCGAGCTCCGGATGCCGCGGCAGGGGCTTGCCGAACGCCCCGCGGAGACGCTCAGCCGTGCGCCTCCGCGGCGCGCCGGGCGTGGCTGCGGGCGTGCTCGACGGCGGCGGCGAGGTCGTCGAAGAGGTGGTTGCGGTGCCGGAGGGAGGCGATCACGCCCACTCGGGTGGCGAGCTCGAGGTGGCGGCCCTGGATGCCCTTCACCAGCACGGTGACCCCGCGCCGCTCGAGCGCGTGGATGAGCTCGGTGATCACCTGGGCGCCCGTGGCGTCGAGCAGTTGGAGTTGCGACATCCGGATGATGACCACGTCGACGTCGCGCAGCGCGCCGACCCGCTGCAGCATCCGCTCGGCCGCGCCGAAGAACAGCGCACCCTCGAGGCGGAACAGCGCGATGCGCTCGTCGCCGGCCTCCGCGGGAGCCGGCAGCTCTTCGCGGTGCACGCCGCTCGATCGGGCGAGTGTGCGCAGGGCGAGGAACGCGGCGATGGCGATGCCCACGAGGACCGCGGTGATCAGGTCGACGCTCACGGTCACGATCGCGGTGCCGGCGAAGACCATCGCGTCGGCCCGCGTGGCTCCCATGACGGTGCGGACGGTCGCCAACGAGATCATGCGGGTGGCGGTGACCATGAGCACGCCCGCGAGCGCAGCGAGCGGGATGGCGGCGACGACGGCGGCGCCGATCGCGACGATCCCGGCGAGCAGCACGGCATGGAGGACCGCGGCGAGGCGCGTCCGCCCACCCGAGCGGACGTTCACCGCGGTGCGCGCGATCGCGCCCGTCGCGGGCATGCCGCCGAACAGCGCGGACGCGACCGAGGCGAGCCCCTGGCCGACGAGCTCGCGGTCGGCGTCGTACGGACCGGTGTCGGAGATGGTCGCCGCGACCCGCGCCGAGAGGAGCGACTCGATGGCGGCGAGCGCCGCGACGGTCGCGGCGGGCAGCAGCAGCGCGCCGAGCGTCTCGAGGTCGATGGCCGGCACCACCGGCGCGGGCAGCCCGGAGGGCAGTTCGCCGATCGTGGCGACGGGCGCGGCGGCGAGCGTGGTCATGACGGTCGCGACGACGATCGCGATGATCGAGCCGGGTACGAGCGGGTGGATGCGCGGGGCGGCGAGCATGACCGCGGCGACGACCGCGACGACGGCGAGGGCCCACGCGGCATCCGGCCATGACGTGCGCGTCACCGCGTCGACGGCGCCGACGATGGCGTTGACGCCCTCGGTCGCGGGCACGCCGAGCGCGGAGGGCACCTGCTGCAGGAAGATGATGACGGCGATGCCGAGGGTGAAGCCCTCGATGACCGGCCAGGGGATGAACGTGACGGCCCGGCCGAGCCGGAGGATGCCGGCGGCGAGCACCATGAGCCCGGCCAGCACGCCGACGATCGCGAGCGCGCCGAGTCCGTGCGCGGCGATGATGGGCGCGAGCACGACCACCATCGCTCCGGTCGGACCGGACACCTGCACGTTCGATCCGCCGAACACGGCCGCGACGACGCCCGCGACGATGGCGGTGACCAGGCCGCTCGCCGCCCCGGCGCCCGAACTCACGCCGAAGGCGAGGGCGAGCGGCAGCGCGACGATGCCGACCGTGATCCCCGCCACGAGGTCGCCCTTCCAGGTGCGACGCACGTCGCGGTAGTCGGTGGCGGCGGGCAGCAGCGAGCGGATGGCGCGTGCGGCGCGCTGCGCGGACGCGGGCGCGGGCGCGGCGGTCATGCGCCGGTCCGGGTCGCTGCGGCATCCGTCGTCGCGTCGGCCGTTTCGGGCGGAGCGAGGTCGGGCAGCGCGGACTGCTCGAGGAGCTGCCGTTCGGTGGTCTGCAGCACCTCGGCGAGCAGCGCCCGCGCGACGCGCAGCAGGTCGGCGACCTGCGGGTACGCGAGCCGATAGCGCACCTGGTTGCCGCGGCGCTCGGCGGTGACGAGCCCGTAGTTGCGGAGGACGGCGAGGTGCTGCGAGAGGTGCGAGGCCTCGAGTCCGGTCGCCTCGAGCAGGTCGGAGACGGGCGTCTCGCCGGCGGATGACGCGAGCACCTCGAGCACGCGCACCCGGAGCGGGTGCGCGAGGCCCTTGAAGAGGTTGGCCTTGACCTCGTACAGCGGGCGACTGGCGTCCGAGAACATGCACTCCCCTAATGGATTGACGGATTCATCAATCCATTATGCGCTCCTGCTCTCCCGTGTCGTCCGCAGGACCTTCGTCACGCCGCCCGGACGGCCCGGTCGACGGCGCGCTCAGCGCACCGGAGGGTGCAGCTCGATCCCCGCAGCGCGCGCCGGTTGGGCGTACGCCACCGCGAGATCGGCGACCGTCGCGTGCGCGTTGAGCCCGCTCGGGTTGGGCACCACCCAGAGCTCGGCGTCGGCGAGCCGTTCCTCCTGCCGCCCCGCCCTGGCCTTCGGCCGGCCGAAGCCCTGCCGATAGGCGGTGAGGCCGACGATCGCGACGACGAGCGGATGCCACGCGGCGACGTCGGCGGCGAGCCTCGCCGCCCCGGCGCGCAGCTCGGCGCGGTCGAGTTCGTCGGCCCGGGCGGTGGCCCGGTGCACGAGGTTGGAGATGCCGATGCCGGCGTCGAGGAACATCCGCCGGTCCTCCTCGGTGAATCCATCGGCGAAGCGCGGCATCCGCGGGATGATGCCCGCCGCGACGAGGGCGGGGTAGAACCGGTTGCCGGGGTGGGCGAAGTGGGTGCCGGTGGCGGCGGTCCAGAGGCCGGGGTTGATGCCGACGAACACGAGTCTGGGTCGCTCGGGCATGAGGTCGTCGACGCTCCGGCCCCGGAACGACTCGAGCTCGGCGCGCGTGAACCCCATCAGTGCCGGTCCCCGTCGTGCGACGCGGTCGCCGGGGCGTCGGCCGCCACCGGAGCGTCGATCGAGATGATGCCCGCGGATCGCAGCAGCTCGAGCAGGTCGGTGGTGAGCGGCATCCCCGGCAGGTCGCCGGACGGGACCCAGCGCGCATCGTCGGCGTCGTCGCCGTGGTCGAGCGTCCCGCCGAGGACGGCTGCGGCGAAGCCGTGGACCTCGTACTCGATGCCGGTCCCGGCGGGGACGCGGATCGTCCAGAGTTCCCGGCCCACCAGGACGCGCAGCCCGGTCTCCTCGAGCGCTTCGCGCGCCGCCGCCGCCTCGAGCGTCTCCCCCGGTTCGACGCGGCCGCCGGGCACGGACCACCGTCCGCGCTGCGGCTCGTGCGCCCGCCGGACGAGGAGCACGCGACCGTCGGCATCGGTGATGACCGCGCCGACCGCGAGCACCGTGTCCATGTCCTTCACCGTACGGCCTCGGGCGCCGTGCCGGGCGGCGCGGGAGGGACGACGAAGGCCCGGAACCTCGCGTGATCCGCGTGGTTCCGGGCCTCTCCGGTCGGGCTGACAGGATTTGAACCTGCGACCCCTTGACCCCCAGTCAAGTGCGCTACCAAGCTGCGCCACAGCCCGATGTCCTCCGCGTTCCCGCAGAAGACAACTCGACCATCATAGCGGCATCGGAGGGGGTGCTCGTGCACACGCGGACCGCCGCGGCATCCGGTCGGCGGTGGCCGCGGCCCGCTCAGATGTGCCGGCGCACGGCAGCCATGAACCCGCCCGGGTCGTCGACCCAGATGCGCACCTCGTCGACCGCCTGCCGGCCGCCCTTGGGCGCGGTGCCGGGCAGGGCGACGATCGTCGGCCGCTCGAGCTCGATGGTGATCACGGTCCGGTCCTGCATCCGGAGCGACAGGATGCGGGTGCCGTCCGCCTCGGTCACCCGCGGTGACTTGGGTTCGTCGGTGCGTCGGTCGAGCGCGACGGACGCGATGTCGTCCCAGGTCAGCGGCAGGTCGATCTCGAGGCCTTCGCGCACCCGGATCCCGTCGGGTCCGACGGTGTGCGGGCGCATCAGGTAGGCCGCGAGGAGGCCGATCATCCAGGTGAGCCCCCAGATACCGAGGATCAGGAAGGAGATGCGCACGACGGGCCACCGGTGCACGATCAGGTCGATGATCGGGATCTCGACCGCCGAGAGCACGATGAACACCATGAGGATCGTGAACACCGGGGCATGGTAGGCGAATCCGGTGGCTCCGGGCGCGACGGCGGGACGGCGGGCGACGAGTCGACCGATGCTCGCGTAGATGCGGAGCTCGAGCTTCAGCGCGCGCAGCGCGAAGACGCCGAACCGACGAGCGGCGGACGGCCGGGCGGCCCGCTGGACGTCGGCGCTCATGGAACCGGCTCGATCGACGGGGCCGCGGTGCGGCCGGCCCCCGAGGCGGCGACGAGTCCCCGGAGCCGTTCGGCGACCGCATCGATGCCGCGGAGGAACGCATCTCGGTCGGCCGCCGGCACGGCGTGGAGGAGGGTTGCCGACAGCTCCTGGTGGTCGCGCTGCATCTCGCGCATGAGTTCCTCGGCCGGCGGGGTGAGCGTCACGAGCGTCGCCCGGCGGTCGGTCGGGTGCGGCGAGCGTTCCACGTAGCCGGCCTGCTCGAGCGCGTCGACGAGGCCGGTGATGTTGCGGGCGCTCACCTCGAGGCGGGTCGCGAGGGCCTGCTGCGTCGAGGGTCCGGCATGCACGAGGTCCCAGAGGACGCGGGTGCGGGCCGTGGTCAGCGACGTGCCGGAGAACTCGCGGGCGAGATCGCGCTGGAAGAGTTCGCTGATCTCGAGCAGCCGGTCGAGCACGGTGGGGTCGGGGGTCATATCGTGATGTTACTTCATCATTACCCTCATTCACTACGGTAGGCGGATGTCGCCGCATGGCGATACGGTCACCCCATGGAGCGACCCGACCACGACCACGCGCCCCCGGCGACGAGCCTGCGCATCGTCCCCGCCGCCACGGTCCCCTTCGCCGACGTCGAGGCGGTGTTCGGCACGCGCGGGGACCCGGCCGGCTGCTGGTGCCAGTGGTACAAGGTGCGCGGTGCCGACTGGCGGGAGGCGACGCCGGCCGAGCTCCGCGAGCGGCTCGCCGCGCAACTGGCCGAGCCCGGGCCGGGTCCCGGCCTCCTGGCGTATGACGGTGCGACCCCCGTGGGTTGGTGCGCGGTCGAACCACGCCCGGCACTCGTCCGCCTGCAGTACAGCCCCGTCGGCTCCGCCACCACCGAACCGGACTTCGCGGACGCCGGGATCTGGTCGGTCTCCTGCTTCGTCATCCCGCGACGCTTCCGCCGGAAGGGCGTCGCGACCGCCCTCGCCGCTGCGGCTGTCGAGACCGCCCGCGAGCACGGCGCACGGATCGTCGAGGCCTACGCCGTCGACCCGGCCGAACGCCGCAAGCCGCCCGCCGCCGAGCTGTTCCCGGGCACCGTCTCGATGTTCGAGGCGGCGGGCTTCACCGAGGTCGCGAGGCCCAAGCCGCACCGGGTCGTGATGCAGCGGCGCCTCGCCGACTGAGCGGTCGGAGCCCGACCCGCTACCCGTGCTTCGCGTGCCACCTCCGTGCCGCATCGAGCAGGTCGTCGACCGCATCGGGCAGGCGCCCCAGATGGCGGTCGGCGCGAGCGTCGGCGTCGTCGGCGAGCCGCTGGAGCGCGTCGCCCGATCGACCCGCGTGCGCCTCATGCGCGGCCGCACGCCGAAGGTGCTCCGCGAAGAGCAGCTCGTCGCGGTGATCGCCGAGCACGTCGTGGATCTCGTCGCCCGCCTCGGCCAGCGCCACGGCCCGCTCGCCGAACAGCTCGACGGGCGGCTGCGTCACCGCCTCCGCGGCGTAGCGCAGCCGCCGAGCGGCCTTCCGCAGGTCGTGCAGGTCCTCGGCTCCCGCGTCATCCGGCAGCCGACGGGCCCGCTTCGCCGCGCGACGGGCCTCGCGGTCGAGCAGCCGGGCGAGCTCGCGGTGCGCGGGCCGCCCCGCCCGCTCGACGAGGGGCGGGTCGCGCAGCACGCGATCCAGTTCCTCCAGCCTGGCGACGGCCCGCGGCAACCGCTGCCGCTCGGCGAACCGCGCGTGCGCACGATCGTGGGCGGCGGTCTCCTCGTCGATCAGGATGCTGCGCATGCGGACCCGTTCGTCGGGAGTCGCGAAGCGCCCCGCCTCGTCGGCGTCCGCGAGCGCGGCCTCGGCCACCTGGACGCGCACCTCGAGGTCGCGCACGGTGCCGAGCTCGTGGCCGAGCTCGCGGAGCCGGCGCCGCAGCCCGGTCACCACGCCGGCGTCGAGCACCGGCCCGTAGGCGGCGAGCAGACTGCGCAGGCGACGCACGCTCGTGCGCATCTGGTGCAGCGCGTCCGGCTCGTCCGCGAGCGCGAGGGGCCGGTACTCCTCGAGGCGGTCACGCACGTCGACGAGCGCACGCAGCACGATCGTCCCCGCGTCCTCGTCGCGCTCCCCCATCCGCCCATGCTCGGGGTCAGCGCTCGTCCCGTCAACCGTCGGGCGGGGTCGTTCACTGCACGGGTTCGCAGATCACCACCGGGATCTCGCGACGGGTACGACGCTGGTAGTGCTCGTAGCCGGGATAGGCGGCGGTGATCCGCGGCCAGAGCTCCGCCTTCTCCGCGGGCGTCGCCGTGCGCGCCCGCATGGGCCGGCTCCCCTCACGGAAGTCGACGACCACGTCGGGATGGTCGACGAGGTTCAGGTACCAGGCCGGATGCCGGTCGTCTCCACCCCTCGACGCGACCAGGACCACCCGGTCCGGCTCGGCGATCGGCGCCGACAGGATCGTGGTCCGCGGCCGCCCCGTGCGGCGTCCGACCGTGTGGAGTTCGACGGTGACGAGTCGTCCGATGCGCCATCCGAGGCGGCCCCCGGTGACCCGGATGACCCAGCGGTGCACGCCTGCGAGCACCGCGAGCCCTCGGTCGCCGAGCACGCCGCCGGATGATGCCATGCCCTGAGCCTACGCAGGCGCGCCCCCTCGCGCCCGGACGGGCGGTCGCGGCAGGATGGACTGCGTGGACGGACTGCCGCGCACCGCACCCCCGCTGCCGGGACGCGTGGTCGTCGAGCAGCACTGGCGCGACCTGCTGTTCCTGCACTGGCGGGTGGAGCCGTCTCGCGTGCAGCGGTTCCTTCCGAAGGGCACGCGACCCGACATCGTCGACGGCGCCACCTGGGTCGGGCTCATCCCGTTCGTGCTCGCCGACACCCGGTTCCCGCCCCTGCCCCCGCTGCACCGCCTCGGCACGTTCGTCGAGGTGAACGTGCGGCTGTACGCGCGCGACGCGTCGGGTCGACACGGGGTCGTGTTCCGCACGCTCGAGGCCGGGCGCCTGCTGCCCGTGATCGCCGCGCGGGTCGGCTTCGGCCTGCCGTACCACTGGGCACGCGCCGGCGTCACGAGGCGAGCGGATGCCGCGGGCTTCGAGCTCGACTTCCGGAGCCGCCGTCACGGCCCCGGCGGGCCGGCCACCCGAATCCGTGCGCGCCTGGGCGAACCGCTCCCGGAGCACGCGCCCGATGCGGCGGTCGCCCATTTCCTCACCGACCGGTGGGGGTACCACGAGCGGCACCTCGGCCGCACGATGTGGGCGCGGAACACGCATGCGCCGTGGCCGCTCCAGCGTGCGGAACTCCTCCAGCTCGACGACGAACTCCTCGCAGCGAGCGGCTTCCCGGACCTGGCCGATCGACTGCCCGACTCGGTCCTGGCCTCGACGGGCGTGCGCACGGCGTTCAGCCGCCCGCGCGCGATCCGGACGCGCGCGTGGGCGCTCCCGGCGCTCGGAGCGCATCGCCCCGCGCCGGCCTGACCACGCGGGCGGACCCTCGGCGCTGCGGCATCCGCTCGCCGGCAGGCCGCTTAGCGCTGGCGCTTCTCGCGCACGCGCATGTTCGTGACGATGGGCGTGCCGACGAAGCCGTAGATCTCGCGCAGGCGGCGCTGGATGAACCGGCGGTACCCCGGGTCGAGGAAGCCGGTCGTGAACAGCACGAACGTCGGCGGGCGCGTGGAGGCCTGCGTGCCGAACAGGATGCGGGGCTGCTTGCCGCCGCGCACCGGGTGCGGGTGCTCCTGCGTGAGCTCGGTGAGGAACGCGTTGAACTTGCCCGTCGGGATGCGCGTGTCCCACGACTCGAGCGCCGTCTCGAGGGCGGGCACGAGCTTCTCGAGGTGGCGTCCCGTCTTCGCCGAGATGTTCACCCGCGGCGCCCACGCCACGTGGTGCAGATCCTGCTCGATCTCGCGCTCGAGGTACCGGCGGCGGTCGTCGTCGAGGAGGTCCCACTTGTTGTAGGCGAGCACGAGCGCACGGCCCGACTCGAGCACGAGGTCGATGATGCGCACGTCCTGCTCGGAGATCGGCTGCGAGACATCGAGCAGCACCACGGCGACCTCGGCCTTCTCGAGTGCCGCCTGCGTGCGCAGCGATGCGTAGAAGTCGGCGCCCTGCTGCAGGTGCACCCGGCGGCGGATGCCGGCGGTGTCGACGAAGCGCCAGACCTTGCCGCCGAGCTCGATCTGCTCGTCGACCGGGTCCCGCGTCGTGCCCGCGAGCTCGTTCACGACCACGCGCTCCTCGCGCGCGGCCTTGTTGAGCAGGCTCGACTTGCCGACGTTCGGCCGGCCGAGGATCGCCACGCGGCGGGGACCGCCGAACTCCTCCTTCGCCACGGCCGAGACCTGCGGGAGGACCGTGAAGACCTCCTCGAGCAGGTCGGCGACGCCGCGGCCGTGCAGGGCCGACACGGGGTACGGCTCGCCGAGGCCGAGGTTCCAGAGCGCGGCGGCCTCGGGCTCCTGCCGGGCGTCGTCGACCTTGTTGGCGACCAGGAACACGGGCTTCTTGGTCTTCCGGAGCAGCCGGACCACGTGCTCGTCGGTCGCGGTCGCGCCGACGGTGGCGTCCACGACGAACAGCACCACGTCGGAGAGGTCGATCGCGACCTCGGCCTGGGCGGCCACGGACGCGTCGATGCCCTTGGCGTCCGGCTCCCATCCGCCGGTGTCGACGAGCGTGAACCGGCGGTCGAGCCACTCGCCCTTGTAGGAGACGCGGTCGCGGGTGACGCCGGGAGTGTCCTCGACGACCGCCTCACGGCGGCCGAGGATGCGGTTCACGAGCGCGGACTTGCCGACGTTCGGGCGGCCCACGATCGCGATGACCGGCAGCGCCGGCAGGAACCGGATGCCCTCCTCGCCCTCGTCGGACAGCTCGAGGAGGTCGAGATCCTCCTCGTCGAGGTCGTACTCCTCGAGGCCCGAGCGGAGCGCGGCCGCGCGCTGCTCGGCGAGTTCCTCGTCGACGCCGGCGAGGCGCTCGGCGAGATCGTCGTCGGGGGCGTCGAACTCGTCGTCGCGGTCGGTCATGTCAGCTCCTGGAAGGTTTCGGGGGTCGCGCGCGAGCGCACAACCTGTCTATTCAACCAGTACGAACCTGAGCATCGCGGATGACGGCGAGCACCGCCTCCACGGTCGCGTCGAAGTCGAGGTCGGTGGAGTCCACCGTGGTGACGCCCTCCGCGGCGTTCATGAAGTCGACGACCTTCGAGTCAGCGGCATCCCGGGCGCGCAACTGGGCGCCGGTCGCGGCGGCCGAGTGGCCGACGAGCTCGGCCGAACGGCGCGCCATGCGCACCGCCTCGGAAGCGGTGAGCAGGATCCGGACCGGGGCGTCGGGGGCGACGACGGTGGTGATGTCGCGTCCCTCGACGACGATGCCCGGCCGCTCCTCGGCGGCCATGATCGCCCGGAACACCTCGATGAGGTGCGTTCGCACCTCGGGCACGCGCGCGACCGCGCTCACGATCGCCGAGATGCCCGGCTCGCGGATCGCCTCGGTCACGTCCGTGTCGCCGACGTGCACGGCGTACCCGTGCGGGTCGGTGCCGATGCGGTAGTCGAACGAGTCGAGGCACGAGACGACGGATGCCGCGTCATCCGTGTCGACGCCCGACGCGCTCGCGTGCCAGGCGAGCGCCCGGTAGGCCGCACCGGTGTCGAGGAACCCCCAGCCGAGCCGGCGCGCGACCTCCTTCGAGACGCTGGACTTGCCGCTGCCGGCGGGGCCGTCGATGGCGACGACGACGGGGTATTCGACGGGATGGGTGGACTGGGGTGGGTGGGGCACGTTCTATCCTGCGATCCGCCAGCCGCGTGCGGCCAGCTCGGTGGTGAGTCGGTCGGCTGCTTCGGGCACGACCGCGATCTCCGCGAGGCCGACCTGGCGGCCGGGCGAGTGCTCGAGGCGGAGGTCTTCGAGGTTCACGCCGATCTCGCCGACCTCGGCGAGCAGCCGGGCGAGCTGGCCCGGCCGGTCGTCGACCATGACGATGACGGTCGTGAAGCGCTTGTCGGTGCCGTGCTTGCCGGGCAGGCGCTCGACACCCGTGTTGCCGCCCGTGAGCTCCTCGGCGACGCGGCGGCGGGCGCCGGGTGCGGCCGGGTCGGCGAGCGCCTCGATGAACCGGTCGAGGTCGTCGCGGTAGGCCAGCAGGATGTCGCGGACGGACCCGGCGTTGGCGCCGAGGATCTGCACCCACAGGTCGGGGTCGCTCGCCGCGATGCGGGTCACGTCGCGCACGCCCTGTCCGGCGAGCCCGAGCGCGGCGTTCGGCGCGTCGATGAACCGCCGCGCCATGATCGTCGCGACGACCTGCGGCACGTGGGAGATGAGCGCGACGCCGCGGTCGTGCTCCTCCGGGGTCATCTCGACGAGCGTCGCACCGAGGTCGAGGATGAGGTCGTCGATGGCGCTCGCGCGCTGGTAGCTGATCTCGTCGTGCGCGGCGACGACCCAGGGTCGTCCGGCGAAGAGGTCGGCGCGGGCGGCGAGGGGCCCACCGCGCTCGCGACCGGCGAGGGGGTGCGAGCCGATGTAGCGGGCGACGTCGGCGCCGGTCGACTCGAGCTCGGCGAGGATGCCGGCCTTGACGCTCGCGACATCCGTCACGATCGCGTCGGGGAACGCGGCGAGCTCGTCGGCCACGACGCGGGCCGTGACGTCGGGCGGGACGGCCACGACGACGAGCTGCGGGGCATCGCCGGGCAGGGCCGGACGCCCCGCGCCGAGGTCGACGGCGAGCGCCACGTGCGTCGGCGACACGTCGGCGAGGATCACGTCGATGCCGCGGCCCCGGAGTCCCAGTGCGATGCTCGTGCCGAGCAGGCCGGTGCCGACGATGCGGACCGGCCCGACCAGTCGTGACTCGACCACCTCAGCCGTTCCCCTTCCGCTGCTCGTCCGCGGCCCGCGCGATCGTGAGCAGCGCGCCGAGTTCGACTCTAGTCAACTCGCGCAGGGCGCCCGACTTGAGGGTGCCGAGGTGCAGCGGCCCGAACTGGCGGCGCACGAGCTCGACGACGGGGTGTCCGACGGCGTCGAGCATACGGCGCACGATGCGGTTGCGTCCGGAGTGGAGGGTCACCTCGACCATGGTGTGGGCGGCTCCGGCCTGCGTCTGGAGGATCTTCGCCCGGTCGGCGCGGATGGGGCCGTCCTCGAGGTCGATGCCGCGCTTCAGCTGCTGCAACGTCTGCGGCGTCATCCGGCCCTTCACCTTGGCGATGTAGGTCTTCTCGACGCCGAACGACGGGTGCGCGAGCACGTGGGCGAGCTCGCCGTCGTTGGTGAGGAGCAGCAGCCCGCTGGTGTCGCCGTCGAGCCGGCCGACGTTGAACACGCGCACGTCGAGCGCGTCGGTGAACCTGCGGAGGTCGGGCCGGCCCTGCTCGTCGCGCATCGACGAGACGACGCCGCGCGGCTTGTTCAGCATGAAGTAGCGCTTCTCCTGGTCGAGCTGCACCGCCGTGCCGTCGACCGCGACCTTGTCGGCGACCGGGTCGATCCGCGACCCGAGTTCGGTCACGACGCGGCCGTTGACCTCCACGCGACCCTCGACGATCAGCTGCTCGGCCACGCGCCGGCTCGCGACGCCCGCCGCAGCGAGCGCCTTCTGGAGCCGCACCCCCTCGGGGGCGCCGCCGGGCTGGTCAGGCGTGGTCACGTTCGAATCCCTCCTGGCCGCCGTCGAGCAGCGGCGAGATCGGCGGCAGCTCGTCGAGCGACGAGACGCCGAGGTTCGTCAGCAGTACGTCGGTCGTGCCGTACAGGATGGCGCCGGTCTCCTCGTCCGTGTCGACCTCGGTGATGAGGCCGCGGCCGAGCAGCGTGCGCACCACGGAGTCGACGTTGACCGCGCGGATGGACGCGATGGACGACCGGGAGATCGGCTGCTTGTAGGCGATCACCGCGAGCGTCTCGAGCGCGGCCTGCGACAACCGGGTCGAGGTCTGGGCGGTGACGACGTCGGTGATGAGGCGGTCGTACTCGGCGCGCGCGTAGAAGCGCCACCCGCCGCCGACCTCGCGCAGTTCGAAGGCACGACGGATGCCGCCGGCCGGGGCCGACTCCCCCGCGTCGGTGCGAGGCTCGCCCGAGGGGGCTCCCCCGTCGTAGTCGGCGCGCAGCCGCGCGATCGCCGCACGGACCTCGGCGAGCGGACGCTGGACCGCCGCGGCGAGGTGCACGAGCGACTGCGGTTCGTCGGCGATGAACAGGATGGCCTCGAGGGCGCGGTCGAGGTCGAGCCGGGGCTGGCCGGGCACGTCGAGCGGGGTCGACACCGACACCTCCGGTCCCTCGCCGACCGCGGCGCTCTCCCTCGCGTCGGAGGTCTCAGTCGTCATAGTCGGCTCCCAGGCTCTCGAGTCGGTCGTCGGACCAGCCGTCCCCGGCCGCCCACCGCAGCGTCAGTTCGCCGAGCGGTTCGAGCTGCTCGAACCCGATGGCGGCGTTGCGGTAGAGCTCGAGCACGGCGAGGAACCGCGCGACGACGATGCCGGGGCGGTCGACGCCGGCGATCAGCTGCCGGAACGTGACGGGGTCGCCGCGCCGCAGCACGGCGACGACGTGGGCGGCCTGCTCGCGGATGGACACGAGCGGCGCGTGCAGGTGGTCGAGCCCCACGACGGGGATCTCGCGCGGCGTCAGCGCGAGCATCGCGAGCGCAGCGAAGTCGTCGGCGCCGAGGGTCCAGCGCAGTTCGGGCTCGCGCTGGCGGAACCGCTCCTCGAGCCGCACCGTGCGGGCGTGCCGCAACGACTCCGCCTCGATCCGCCCGCCGAACCAGCGCGCGGCCTCCTTGAACGCGCGGTACTGCAGCAGGCGGGCGAAGAGCAGGTCGCGCGCTTCGAGCAGGGCCACGTCCTCGGCATCGACGAGCTCGCCCTGCGGCAGGAGCCCGGCGACCTTCAGGTCGAGCAGCGTCGCCGCGACGACGAGGAACTCGCTCGCGCGGTCGAGGTCCTCGTTCGTCTCGATGCCGCGCAGGTAGGCGATGAACTCGTCGGTCACGGCCGAGAGCGAGACCTCGGTGATATCGAGCTCGTGCTTGGCGATGAGCGAGAGCAGCAGGTCGAACGGGCCCTCGAAGTTCGACAGGGCCACGCGGAATCCGGCATCGGGCGCGGACTCGGCGGCGCCGTCGACGGGCGCGGGCGCCGCGGCATCCGTCATCGCGGCGCCCGCCGCGCCGTCGATCGCCGCCGCGCTCGGCTCAGGCGACCGCGCCACGGTCGACCAGCTCCCGGGCGAGCTGCCGGTACGCGCGCGAGGCCGGGTGCTCGGGCGCGAACTCGGTGATCGGCGTCGCCGCGACGGTCGCGTCGGGGAACTTCACCGTGCGCGTGATGACGGTCTCGAGCACCTGGTCGCCGAACGCCTCGACCACGCGCTCGAGCACCTCGCGCGAGTGCAGCGTGCGGGCGTCGTACATGGTCGCGAGGATGCCGTCGAGCGTGATCGCCGGGTTGAGGCGGTCGCGCACCTTGTCGATGGTCTCGATGAGCAGCGCGACGCCGCGCAGCGCGAAGTACTCGCACTCGAGCGGGATGATCACGCCGTGGCTCGCGGTGAGCGCGTTCACCGTGAGCAGGCCGAGCGACGGCTGGCAGTCGATGAGGATGACGTCGTAGTCGCCCGACACCTTGCGGAGCACGCTCGCGAGGATCTGCTCGCGGGCCACCTCGGTCACGAGGTGCACCTCGGCGGCCGACAGGTCGATGTTCGCCGGGATCACGTCGAGCCCGTCGACGCGGGTCGCCTGGATCGCGTCGCGCGGCTGGACGTTGCGCGAGAGCAGCAGGTCGTAGATCGTCGGCACGTCGTGCGTCTGCACGCCGAGGCCCGCCGAGAGCGCGCCCTGCGGGTCGAAGTCGATCGCGAGCACGCGACGGCCGTAGTCGGCGAGCGCGGCCCCGAGGTTGATGGTCGTCGTGGTCTTGCCGACGCCGCCCTTCTGGTTGCAGAGCGCGATGATGCGCGCGGGGCCGTGCGAGGCCAGGTGCGGCGGTTCGGCGAACTGGCGGAGGGGCCGACCGGTGGGACCGAGATCCGACTCCAGCGTGGCGGTGCCGTCCGCCGGGTCGTAGGTCTCCTTGGTCACGGTGCGGTTCTCTCTCCCGTTGTCGGCTGCGATGCTTGGTCGATTCTAACGAGCGCGGGGGTGCGCGGTCGTGTACATCTCCCGGAGTGTATCGGCCGTGACGAGCGTGTAGATCTGCGTGGTCGCCACGGAGGCGTGTCCCAGCAGCTCCTGCACCACGCGCACGTCGGCGCCGCCCGCGAGGAGGTGGGTCGCGAACGAGTGCCGCAGCGTGTGGGGTGAGACGGATGCCGCGACGCCGGCCCGTTCCGCGGCATCCTGCAGCACCTGCCATACGGCCTGCCGCGACAGGCGGCGACCGCGCGTGCCGAGGAAGAGCGCGGGCGTGGCGGGGTCGCGCGCGGAGAGCACGGGACGGGAGCGGACCAGGTAGGCGTCGATCGCACGGCGGGCGTAGCTGCCCACGGGCACGATGCGCTGCGTGCCGCCCTTGCCGAAGAGCCGCACGACCTCGTCGTCGACGAGGTCGTCGACGTTCAGCGCGGTGGCCTCCGACACGCGTGCGCCGGTCGCGTAGAGCAGTTCGAGCAGGGCGACGTCGCGCAGGGCGATCACGTCGTCGCCGACGCGCGCGGCCTCGATGATGGCGGCCACCTGCTCGACGGGGATCGCCTTGGGCAGCCGCGTGGGCTGCTTCGGCGGCCGCAGTTCCCGGGACGGGTCCGTCGGCGTGCGCCCCTCCTCGGCGAGGAACCGGTGCAGGCCCCGCACCGCGGAGAGCACCCGCGCGATCGACGACACGGCCAGGCGCGGCTCGCGTTCAGCGCTCAGGTGGCGGAGGAACGCCGACAGGTCGGCTTCGGTGGCTCGCTCGGGGCCCTCGATGCCGGCCGAGTCGAGCCACGCCTCGTAGATCGCGAGGTCGCGCCGGTAGGAGGCGAGCGTGTTGCGCGCCAGGCCGCGTTCCACGGTGAGGTGCCGCAGGTAGTCGTCGACCGCGCGCGAGTCCACTAGGCCTCCGGTCGGTTGGCGGGGTGGGCCGGCCACGGCGCGTCGGCAGGGGCGAGGCTCCGCCACCCGCGGTCGCGGGCCGCGGCCGCGGCGAGCACGCCGATGGTGAGCGACGGGTTGCCGAGCCGCCGCGCGAGCACGGCGTCGACGCAGTCGTCGAGCGGCACCCAGCGCAGCTCCATGTCCGCCTCCTCGTGCTCGCGGTCGAACGGGGCGTCGGTGGCGCGCACCTCTCGGGCGAGGAAGATGCGGATCGCCTCGCTGCTGCCGCCGGGGGTCGTGAAGTAGTCCGCCAGCACCGCCCAGTCGGATGCCACGAGGTCGGCCTCCTCCGCGAGTTCGCGCTTCGCGGCCTCGAGCGCGGGCTCGTGCTGCACGTCGAGCAGGCCCGCGGGGATCTCCCAGTCGCGCGCGCGGACCGGGTGGCGGTACTGCTTGATGAGCAGGACGCGCTCCTCGTCGTCGAGCACGAGCACGGCGACCGCACCGGGGTGGTCGACGTACTCGCGTTCGATGCGCGTCGCGTCGTCGCCGTAGGCGAAGGCGTCGCGGCGCACGTCCCAGATCCGCCCCTCGAACACGGTCTCCCGGTCGAGGAGCGGCAGGTCGACGAACTCGTCGGTCGGCTGCGACTCAGGCATTCTCGACGTCGAACAGGAGGCTGGCCTGCTGGCGCTCGAGGGCCGCGGCGACGAGCCCGCGGAAGAGCGGGTGCGCGTCGTTCGGGCGGCTCCGGAGCTCGGGGTGCGCCTGCGTCGCGACGTAGAACGGGTGCGTCTCGCGGGGCAGCTCGACGAACTCGACGAGGTGCCGGTCGGGCGACATGCCGGAGAAGACGAGGCCCGCTTCGGCGATCCGGTCGCGGTAGGCGTTGTTCACCTCGTAGCGGTGGCGGTGGCGCTCGGACACGTCGGTCGAGCCGTACAGCTCGGCGACGATCGAGCCCTCGTCGAGCTTCGCGGGGTAGAGGCCGAGGCGCATGGTGCCGCCCAGGTCGCCGCCCGCGATGATCTCGACCTGCTCCTCCATCGTGGCGATGACGGGGAACTCGGTGTCGGGGTCGAACTCGCTCGACGACGCGCCGGGGAGGCCGGCCACGTTGCGGGAGTACTCGATGACCATGCACTGCAGGCCAAGGCAGAGCCCGAGTGTCGGGATGCCGTTCTCGCGCGCGAAGTGGAGCGCACCGAGCTTGCCCTCGATGCCGCGGACGCCGAACCCGCCGGGCACGAGGATGCCGTCGAGGTGCGCGAGGCGCTCCTTGGCGCCCTCGGGCGTGCGGCATTCGTCGGACGGGATCCACTCGATCCGCACCTTGGTCTCGTTCGCGAAGCCGCCCGCGCGGAGCGCCTCGGTCACCGACAGGTACGCGTCGGGGAGGTCGATGTACTTGCCGACGAGTCCGATGGTGACCTCGTGCTTCGGGTCGTGCACGACCTCGAGCAGGTCGCGCCATCCGGACCAGTCGACGTCGCCCGCCTGGTCGCCCAGGCCGAGCGCCTCGATGAGGTAGGCGTCGAGCCCCTGGTCGTGCAGCATCGTCGGGATGTCGTAGATGGACGGCACGTCAACCGCGTTCACGACCGCGGCCTCGTCGACGTCGCACATGAGCGCGATCTTGCGCTTGTTCCCCTCGGTCACCGGGCGGTCGCTGCGCAGCACGAGCGCGTCGGGCTGGATGCCGATCGAGCGCAGCGCGGCCACCGAGTGCTGCGTGGGCTTGGTCTTCTGCTCGCCCGACGCACCCATGAACGGCACCAGCGAGACGTGCACGAAGAACACGTTCTTGCGTCCGAGTTCGTGGCGCACCTGGCGCGCGGACTCGATGAAGGGCTGCGACTCGATGTCGCCGACGGTGCCGCCGATCTCGGTGATGATCACGTCCGGCTTGGGCGTCTCCGTCGCCTGGAGGCGCATGCGGCGCTTGATCTCGTCGGTGATGTGCGGGATGACCTGCACGGTGTCGCCGAGGTACTCGCCGCGGCGCTCCTTGGCGATGACGGTGGAGTAGATCTGCCCGGTCGTCACGTTCGCGGCCTGCGACAGGTTGATGTCGAGGAAGCGCTCGTAGTGCCCGATGTCGAGGTCGGTCTCGGCGCCGTCGTCGGTGACGAACACCTCGCCGTGCTGGAACGGGTTCATGGTGCCCGGATCGACGTTGAGGTAGGGGTCGAGCTTCTGCATCACCACCCGCAGGCCCCGGGCCGTGAGGAGGTTGCCAAGGCTGGCCGCCGTGAGTCCCTTGCCCAATGAGGAAACGACACCGCCGGTCACGAAGATGTGCTTGGTCACGTCGTTCGTGAGGTCAGTGTTCGAAATGTCTGCGCCGCGATCATCCACCACGGGCTCCCAGTCTATGCGACTCCCGGCTGGGAATGCCCCGACATGCGGAGTCCGCTCGGCTCGGTCGGGCGGTCCGGGCGTGTCGCCGGGTCCGGCGCGAATGACGGATGCCGCTGGCGGGCCGGCTCCGACCTGAGCCCGCCGTGGACCGATCGAAGGTCAGGCCGCCGCGTCGGCGATCTCGAGGAGTTCGCGCGCGTGGGCGAGTCCGCTCTCGGAGTCGGCGAGGCCGGAGAGCAGGCGCGCCATCTCCGCCTCGCGGTCCGCGCCGTGCAGCTGGCGCACGCTCGAGGCGGTGACGCGGCCGTCGGTGCCCTTCACGACGCTCAGGTGGTTGGTGGCGAACGCCGCGACCTGCGCGAGGTGGGTGACCACGATGACCTGCGCCCGCTCGGCGAGCCGCGCGAGCCGGCGGCCGATCTCGATGGCTGCAGCACCGCCGACGCCCGCATCGACCTCGTCGAAGACGAAGGTGGGTACCGGGTCGGCGCCGGCGATGACGACCTCGATCGCGAGCATGACGCGAGAGAGTTCGCCGCCGGACGCGCCCTTCGCGACCGGACGCGGCTCGGCGCCGGGGTGCGGGCGGAGCAGGATCGACACCTGGTCGCGGCCGTTGGGGCCCGGCTCGTCCGTGCGGTCGACGGACACGGTGAGTTCGGCGTCGGGCATCGCGAGCGCGGCGAGCTCGGCGGTCACGGCGCCCGCGAGCCGCTCGGCCGCCGACTCCCGGAGCGCGCTGACCCGGTCAGCGAGCTCGCCGACCTCGGCGGCACGTCGCTCGACGGCCTGCTCGAGCTCGGCGATGCGGTCGTCGTCGCCGTCGAGTTCGACGAGACGCAGTCCGCCGTCATGGCGGAAGGCGAGCACCTCGTCGAGCGACCCGTGCCGGCGCATGAGGCTCGCGAGCACGGCCCGACGCTCCTGGACGGTCTCGAGCTCGGCCGCACCGTCGGCGTCGAGGCCCGCGAGGTAGCCGGACAGCTCGGCCGCGGCATCCGCGAGTGCGAAGCCGGCCCCGGCGACCGCCTCCGCGATCGGCGCGAGCGCGGGATCGTGGGAGACGACGCGGTCGACGTGGCGGCGGGCCGCTTCGACGAGGGTCACGGCGTCCGGCGTGTCGTCGGCCGGCGCTTCGGCGGAGATGAGCTCGTGCGCCTGCGCGGCGGCGAGTCGCAGGTCCTCGAGGTTCGTCAGCCGGTCCGCTCGCTCGGCCAGCGTCGCGTCCTCGCCGGGCTGGGGATCGGCCGTCTCGATCTCCTCGAGGGCGATGCGGAGCTCCTCGGCTTCGCGGGCACGCGTGTCGTGCTCCTCGCGGAGGCGCGTGAGCTCGTCCGCGTCGGATCGCCAGGTCCGGTAGGCGGTGCGATACGCCTCGAGTGCGGCCGCGAGATCGGCGCCGGCGAAGCGGTCAAGCGCGTCGCGCTGGGCGGCGGTCGAGCGCAGCCGCTGCTGGTCGGCCTGCCCGTGCACGACCACGAGGTGGTCGGCGAGCTCGCCGAGCACCCCGACGGGTGCGCTGCGTCCGCCCACGATGGCGCGGCTGCGGCCCTCGGCGGAGACGGAGCGGCCGAGGAGCAGTTCTCCCCCGTCGAGGTCGCCGCCGGCGTCGGCGACGCGCTCGGCGACGGTCTCGGGGTCCTCGAGGAGCCAGCGTCCCTCGACCCACGCCTGCTTCGCGCCGGCCCGGACGGTGGCGGCGTCGGCGCGGGCGCCGAGGAGCAGCCCGAGTGCCGTCACGACCATCGTCTTGCCCGCTCCGGTCTCGCCCGTGACGGCGGTGAAGCCGGGTCCGAGCGGCAGCGTCGCCTCGGCGATCACGCCGAGGTCGCGGATGGCGAGTTCCTCAATCACCGGCAACCGGCCCCCTCCACCCCGTGACGGGGAGCTGGAACTTGTTGACGAGCCGGTCGGTGAACGGAGCCTGGTGCAGGCGTGCCAACCGGACGGGCACGGGCGAACGGCGCACGATGACCCGAGCACCCGGCGGCAGCTCGAACATGCGTCGCCCGTCGCACCAGATCACGGCGGATGCCTCGGTGCGCTGGAGCACCTCGACCGCGAGCGACGAATCCGGCCCGACCACGAGCGGTCGGGCGAAGAGCGCATGAGCGCTGAGCGGTACGAGCAGCAGCGCCTCGACGGCCGGCCACACGACCGGTCCGCCGGCCGAGAAGGAGTAGGCGGTCGAGCCGGTGGGCGTGGACATGACCACGCCGTCGCAGCCGAACGACGACAGCGGGCGCCGGTCGACCTCGATGACCACCTCGAGCATCCGCTCGCGCTCGGCCTTCTCGACGGTCGCCTCGTTGAGGGCCCAGCCCTCGTAGACGACGTCGTCGCCGACCTTCGCCCGAACCGAGAGCGTCATGCGCTCCTCGACCGTGTAGTCGCGGGCGACCGCTCGGCCGACGGTGTAGCCGAGGTCGTCGCGCTCGCTCTCGGCGAGGAACCCGACGTGCCCGAGATTGACACCGAGGAGGGGCACCGGGTGCTCGCGCGTGAGTTCGGCGGCCCGCAGGATGGTGCCGTCGCCGCCGAGGACGATGACGAGCTCGAGGTGCCTGGGCGACACCTCCTCGAGACGGCGCACCATCCCCTCGAGCTCGGGGAGCTGGCGGAGCACGTCGTGCCACTGCTCGGCGGCGATGACCGGGACGGCGCCGGCGGCGACCAGCTGCCCGCACACGTCGGCCGTCGCCTCGAGGGCGGCCTGCCGGCCCGTGTGCGACACCACGAGGAAATGCCGTGCATCGCTCACGCCGTGACGCCTCCCGTCGCTTCTCTGACCCGACCCGACCATTCTGACGGATCGCCACCTCGGGTCGGGCTGAGGAGCACGAGCACCTCGCGATTCCCGTGCGTTCCCGCGATTGGGGAGGACTGCACGCCGGCGGTCCTCAGGCCGAGGTCGTGGGCGGCCCAGAGCACGCCCGTGACGGCGTCCTCACGCGCGGCCGGGTCGCGGACGACGCCCTCTCGCGTGTTGCTGCGACCGACTTCGAACTGCGGCTTGACGAGCAGCACGAACTCCGCCGTCGGGTCCGCGGTGTCGCGGAGCGCCGGGAGCACGGTCGCGAGGGAGATGAACGAGAGATCGGCGACGACGAGGGTCGGTCGCTCGTCGACGCCGGTGAGCCGCGCCAGCGTCACAGGGTCGAGGTGGCGCACGTTGCATCCCTCGACGGCGACGAGTCCGGGCGTGCCGGCCAGTTGCGGCGAGAGCTGCCCGTGGCCGACGTCGACGGCGAGCACGGTCCTCGCCCCGCGCTCCAGCAGCACCTGGCTGAACCCGCCCGTCGATGCGCCGGCGTCGAGCACCACGCGACCGGCGGGGTCGACGCCGAACGCGTCGAGCGCGGCGATGAGCTTGTGCGCGGCGCGGCTGACGTAGTGGTCGGATGCCGCGACCTCGAGCACCGCATCATCGCCCACCCGGTGGGCCGCTTTCGTGACCGGTCGCCCGTCGACGCTCACCACGCCGTCGGCGATGAGCGCGGCGGCGTGCGTGCGCGACCGCGCGAGCCCGCGCGCCGCGAGCGCGGCGTCGAGCCGCTCACCGCCGCCCGTCATCCCGCGGCGCGAGCCGGGTCGGACCGCTCGAGTTCGGCGCGGAGCCGCTCGGCCAGTGCGTCGTAGCCGGCCGCGCGCTCCTCGAGCGGCGCGGCCTCGATCCCCTCGAGCGCATCGGCCGTCGCCTCGGCGGCGTCGGGGTCGTGCTCGGACGCGTCGCGCTCCAGGTCTGCGGTGCTCACCCTTCCACGGTACCCGGCGCCGCCCACGCGGCGGTCGCCGACACGGAACGATCAGCGGGCCCGCGAGAGGTCAGCGGTAGAGCCGCTCGGGCACCTGGAGTGCATGGATGGCCGTGCCGCACTCCCAGATGGCGTGGCACGCGGCACGCAGCAGGTCGAGCGGGTCGTCGCCGTCGCGCTCGATCTCCACCGTGCGTCCGGTGACGCGCACCGACGCCCGGCCCACGCTGACGGCGCCGCGTCGCCGCTGGACCTCGGGGTACGGCTCGTGCAGGCCGCGGAGGTCGCCGAGGATGAAGTCCGGCCGGCTCGCGGCATCCGCGGCGAGCACCTGCTTGGCCCGGTCGATGCCCGTGAGCACGACCGCCGACGCGATCCCGGCGCGGTTCGCCCCGCGGATATCGGTGTCCAGCCGGTCGCCCACCATGAGCGGGTTGGACGCTCCGAAGCGATCGCGCGCGACGTCGAAGATCGGCGTCTCGGGCTTGCCGGCGACCTCGGGGAAGCGGCCTGCCGCGGTGTGCACGGCCGAGACGAGCGTGCCGTTGCCGGGAGCGACGCCGCGCTCGACGGGGATCGTCCAGTCCATGTTCGTCGCGATCCACGGGATGCCGCCGGGCTCCCCCGGGCCGCCGTGCGCGTTCAGCGCGAACGTCGCCTCGGCGAGCTGGCGCCAGCCGACGTCGGGGTGGAATCCCTGCATGACCGCGTCGGGGCCGTCGTCGGCGGACCGCGTGACGCGGTAGCCGCCGCGCTCGAGCTCCGCGACGATGCCGTCCCCGCCGACCACGAGCACGAGGCCGCCGGGGGCGACGGATGCCGCGAGCAGCCGCATCGCCGCCTGCGGCGAGGTCACGACCGCGTCGGGGGTCGCGTGGAGCCCGAGCGACGTCAGGTGCGCCGCCACCTGCGCGTCGGTCCGCGAGGCGTTGTTGGTGAGGTACGCCACCGGACGGGACTCCGCGACGCGGTTGAGACTGTCGACCGCGTGGGGAATGGCGTGCGGGCCGGCGTAGACGACGCCGTCGAGATCGGCGAAGATCGCGTCGGCGCCCTCGAGCGGCGAGGCGCCCTCGCGGCGCCGCGCGAACACGGGACTCATGGGCGCTCGGGCTCCCCCTCGTCGGGGTCGTCCGATGCGTCATCCGCCTCGAGGTCGGCCGTCTCGGCGAGGACCGCCGCCACTTCGGGCTCGATCGCGTCGGCGGGGTCTCCGGCCTCGGACTCCACCTCAGCACCCGCGGCCGGCTCGTCGGACTCCACGGACGGCGGCGCCGGAACGTCGACACCGCTCGGCTCGGTGCCCTCGAGGTCGAACACCTCGATGAGATCGAGCCCTTCGCCGGCCAGGGCCGCCTCGGCGCGGCGGGCGCGATCCCGCCAGGCAGCCGCGTCGTCGGCACGGCCGAGTTCCTCCAGCACCTCGGCGTACGCCGAGAACAGCGCCGGACTGTACGAGAAGGCTCGGTCGGGGTCCAGCTGCGGGATCTCGAGCTCGGCGAGGGCCAGCTCCGGCTGCCCGAGGTCGAGTCGGGCTCCCGACATGGCGATCGCCAGGGCCACCTGCACGGATGCCGGCAGCGTCGAACGGTCGACGGAGCGGCCGAGCTCGAGCGCGCGATCCGGCCGGCCGACGCCGCGCTCGCTGTCGACCATGAGCGGCAGCTGCTCGTCGCTGCCGGAGATGCGGCGATACGTCCGGAGCTCTCGCAGTGCGAGCGCGAAGTCGCCGGTCGCGTAAGCGGTGATCGCGAGCGTCTCACGGACGATCGCGATGCGCCCGGCCCGGCGAGACGCCGAGAGGGCGTGCCGGTGCGCGAGCGCCGGGTCGTCCTCGAGGGCCTCCGCCGCCGCGACCAGGTGACGCGCGACCCAGTCGGCGTTCTCCTTCGTCAGCGTCTTGAGCTCCGCGCGGGCGCTCCGGTCGAGGTCCTTCGGCTGGATGCGCTCGGGCACCTCCGGGTCGTCGTGCCGCGGACGCACCTGCAGCTCGGCGGCACCATACCGCTCGGGACGGGCACCGGCATCCTCCCGCGGGCGACGGTCAGCCGACCGGTCAGACGGCCTGCGGTCACCGTCGCGCTGCGGACGCGACCCGTACGGCTTGCGCTCACCATCACGGTCCGGACGCGACCCGTACGGCTTCCGCTCGCCGTCGCGCTGCGGACGCGACCCGTACGGCTTGCGCTCACCATCACGGTCCGGACGCGACCCGTACGGCTTCCGCTCACCGTCGCGCTGCGGACGCGAACCGTACGGCTTGCGCTCACCATCACGGTCCGGACGCGACCCGTACGGCTTCCGCTCACCGTCGCGCTGCGGACGCGACCCGTACGGCTTGCGCTCACCATCACGGTCCGGACGCGAACCATACGGCTTCCGGTCGCCGTCACGCTGCGGACGCGAGCCGTACGGCTTGCGCTCACCGTCGCGCTGCGGACGCCGATCCGAATCGCGTCGCTCGCCGTCGCGATCGGGGCGCTGACGGTAGGGCTGCTTCCGCTCGCTCCGGCCCTGGTCGGTGTCCCGTGGTCGTCGGTCGTTCCGGGGACGCTCGTCGCCCGGGCCGTGCTGCGTCGAATCGCTCACGAATCTTCCTGTCGTGTGGGGAGCCGTCGTGGACTCAACCGTACTGCCGGGCTCGGACCGGCGCCTTAAACGCGGAATGGCCACCCGCCGGCGTTCGCTGTTGAACGCAGTGGGTGGCCACTCCTCA